>SYLI01000033.1 GCA_005809105.1 Verrucomicrobiales bacterium
CTCTACACGCGCCTGCGTGTTCCCCCTCGGAAACGTCACCACATCCGCAGGACCAGGCCCCTTGATGTGCCCCCACAACGACGCCAGCTTCGTCAGGTTCCCCACCACACTCGCCTCCCCACTCCACAAAACCTCGAAGTCGTCGGTCGTCTTGTGGAATGTGTAGGTGAAGCGGCCGCCCGCCGCACCGCCCGCGGCCGGCAGCACAAAGACGCCCGGGCCGTTGGTGGCCATGTTGGTGCTCTGCACGCCTGAGTAGAAGCCGGCCATGTTGGAAGCCGCACCCAGCCCCACGGCCGTGTCGCGCAACCAGCCCACGGGCACGCCGTCTGCCGCCGGCGCGATGGCGTCGGCCACAAACACAAGATCGGGCGCGGTGATGCTGCGGCCCAGTTTCTGGGTCTTGAATTCGTACGACCGGCCCGGGCTTTGCCAGAAACTGGCCCCGTTCAGGTTGGGGTTGAGCGAATTCCAGGTGATGCCCTTGGTGTTCGCGCTGATGGTGCCCACCTGATTGCCGCTCGCGTCGGAAATCCCAACGACGTTGTTCGTCGCGGCCTGATAGAGGAACGTGTCGGTCCACACCGAATTGGTGGGCGTAAAGAAGTTGCCCAGCAGTGAGTCGTAGGGCTGGTGATAGAACTGGATCACATCAATGCCGCCTCGGATGGCATTGGTCTGCATGGCCAGCGGAACTCCCGGCAACCCCGGGGTGCCCGCGATGGGTGTCGTGACCGGAATGGCCCCGGGCAGCGCTCCGCCGCCTGCGCCCTGCCGCGGGAAGAACGGAAACTGCCGGCCCGAGGGATTGGAGAGCAGCGTCTGCATGTAGGTGGGCAGGTACTGGGCGGGCTCCACCAGCACCACGCCGCCAACCTGATCCACCGTTTCCCAGATGTAGTTGCCCTTGTTGTAAAGGTACTTCAGGCCCCCCGCGTCGTCATAGGTGAGCGCGTGCCGCGGCGAGAACTGGCCGCCCATGGCGTTCATGCCGTCGTAGTACACGCCAAAGTTGAACACCGTGGGAGTGTCCGTCCAGAAGAGCGAGGTGCCGCCGTAGAAGGCGTCGGCGATGGCCGCCACGGACGTGAAGGCGTTGCCGCTCTGGTCGCTCGTAAACTCCTCCATGTCGGCGATGGCGGGCAGCGCAGGCGTACCGCCCACGGAGATGTTCTGCAGGTCATGAATCAGGCGGTAGCTATACTTGACGTTGTTGACCATGTCGGTGGCAGCGCTGCTCACGGGGTCGTAATTGCGAAGGCGCACGTGGAAGTTGTAGGCGCTGCCCGTGGCGTTGGTGGTCACCCCCGTGATGGAGAAGGCGTGCCGGTGCGGGTTGCCCAGCCCCAGGTGGTTCACCACCATTCCCAAGACCACCGACTTGAGGTCGATCACCTGCGAGTTCTGCGCGGTCGTGTTGATCCACGTCGTGTTGTAGTTGCCCACGTACCCGTGCTTGGCCAGATCCAGGGCGCTCACGCCCTTGTAGTCCTCGTTGGAGAAGTAGTTGTTGAGCACGCCGAAGGCCTCGTTCACCGCCTCCATGCCTTCGGGGCCGAAGTAGCTCACGAAGCTGGCGTCAAATGAATAGACAAACGAGGGCAGGTTCCACCTGTAGAATCGTTTGATCTGCTGGTGGATGTCCTTGGGCGCGCCCAGGTCGTCCACATAGTTGAAGGCCGCCGTCTCGGTTCCCTCGGCGGGCCCCATGAGCACAAACGCCCGGGCCGGCTGCACGGTAGTGGCAAGCACGGCCACCCCGGCGAGCGTTGCGATGAGTTGCTTTAATTTCATAGTCCTTGTTCCTCCTTGCCTTGTCCCCCTCCAAATCGAATTCAAGACTGCGACACCCCTAAACTCCCCCCTAGTTTGTCTTCACCACCCGGTAGTACCGCGCCCCATCGGCACCCACGTTGGCCGAGAGCTGTCCGCCGCTTCCGTTCTGCGACGAACCCACGTTGTTCCATGCGCGCAAATCCTGCGATCCCTGCACCTGATATTTGGCGCCCGCATTGCCATTCCATTGCAGGGAATTGCCATTCGCGCCCCTCACCAGTGAGGCGGTGACCGGCGCGCTCTGCTTGGCGGTGGTGGCCTTGGTCTGCGCCTGGGTGCGCACCGAGCTCATCCGCGCCGCCGCCGTCGCCGTCGGGGCCGGGCGCGGCGCTGCCGCGGTCATCGCCGAGCGGCTGGGTGCGCCGGCACGCGCTGCAGGAGCCGACGCCGTGGGCTTGGCCGAGGCCATGCGTGTGGCGGCGCTTGGGCCTGTGTTGATCCGGGCTGAAACCGGCTGACGTTGCGCGGCCGACTGCAGCGCGGCCCTTGCCGCCGAGGCGGCCGAAGCGGGCGCTGGTGCAGCTGCCGCCGGGGTTAGAATGGCGGGCGCTGACGCAATGCTGACAGGCGTTTCCACCGTCGTGGTGGCGGCGGCAATCCGCTGAACCGCCGAGGGCGCATTGGCCACCGGCGTGGCCCCGCGGGTCTTCATTTCAGCGTCCACCGTCTGCACCGCGCCGTCGGTCACATCCACCACGCCGCCCAGGCTGCCTTCACTGCTGATATAGCGCTGCGCGGAGAGAATGGAGTGGCTGGCCGAGATGGTGTTGGCCCACACGGCGAGGAACTTGTCCTTTCCGTCCGTGCCCAGCGTGGGCGAAGTCTGGTGCAACTGCCCCTGGGTGTTGATTTGGAATTCCCTGCCGCCAGAGCCCAGCCTCCCTTGAACGCCTCCTCCCGAAGCGTCCTGGCCGTAGCTGGTCCAGGCCACCAACACTTCCTTGCCCAAGGCCACCAATTCAGGCGACTCCTGCTGTCCTTTGTGAAACGTGTTCTGCTGCACCTGGCCGCCCACCGCCGCGCCGCTCGCATCGAAGGTGCGAAGGTAAATGTCCTCCAGATTCCGGGTGTTCTTCTCGTCGCGCTGCTCCCACGCCAGCGTGTAGCCGCCGTTGCCCGTGGCGGCCAGCACCGGTTTTGCAGCCAGCACGTCGCCTTCGTTCAACTTGTAGTCCTTTCCACCAGAGGCGCCGTCACCCGCCATCACCCGTCCCATGACGTTGCTGCGCAGATTGGGCGCGCCCGCCGTCGTCGTGCCGATGACCGCTTCGGAAACCCACGCCACGGAATACTGCCCGTCCTTCAGGCCCACCACGGCAGGCGAGGATTGGTTCATCGCCGTCGCCTGGTTGACACGGGTTTCCCCGCCAATGCGGGCCCCGTTGGGCGCAAAGAGCTGCGTGTAGACGCCCTCGCCATCTCCGTCCTGATCGGTGCTGCTCCAAACCACGGCGACGTTGCCGTTGCTCAAGACCGCCAGAGCCGCGTCGCGCTGGTGGCCCTGCGTGGTGGTGTTCACCAGAATGTCACCGGTGATGAAACTGCCCGAGGCATTGAGCAGTCGGGCATACACATCCGAATCGGCCCTCGCGCCACCGGTCCACACCACCACGGCACCCCCATCGGCCGTCATCACCACCTGCGGGTTGAGCTCGTTCCAGCTTCGCGGCGACTGCGCCACGGCGATGGGCACGCCCGCGCCAGTCATGTCCGGCCCGAGCCGCTGCACCATCACCCGTTCGCTGTTCATGTTGCCGGCAATGTTCTGCCAGACTACAAATCCGCCCGCCTCACCCAGCGCCACGTCCGGATTTTTTTGGTGGCCGGGGATGTCTCCCAGGAGCGGGAACTCGCCGCCCAGAGGTGTTAAAGCACCCTGGGAATCAGGGACAGCCATCAGGGTGATTGCGCCCAAAGCGCAAAGGAATTGTGTGTGTGTTCTCATGAGATTTCCTTGTCCTTGTCTTGAATCGGGGCCTCGCTGCCAACACGCGGTATCGGGCCATCCCTCCCTGCCAAAACCCAACTTAATGGGTCATCGCCACCGCTGCGCTGTCGAACCCCTCTCCTCCTTGGGGGCGACTTATCTCACAGGCCGCAAAAGTTGTCAACATGTTTTTAGCGGCCATGCGAATATGTTGTGTGGCGCCCTCGCCACCACCCCTACGGGTCGCCCCTTCCAGTCGTGACCGGCTGGGGTTGCTCCATGTCAAAGCCCCCTTGGATCTCCTCACTTGGGAAAGAAAAAACCGCAGGCACTTTGGGCCTGCGGCAACGCACGCTGGATGGATTCTAATTACTCTAGCGGCCGACGCACTTGTACATCAAATCGCGCAGCAGGTGCGAGGTGGTGACACCCCGACGCTTTGCCTCGCGCTCGAGTTTGGCCTTCAATTTCACGGGCACGAACGCCGCCACCAGCTTCTTATCCGGATCTCTTTTGTTCATCAGGTCAGTTCTGTTTAATTTATAAACCGAAGCGGAGTCTCACAGAAAATGTGACGCCGTGTCAAACCCGGTTTTTAAGAAATTCTCCGGGGCTCTGCAGCCTCCTCAAAACAAATCCGCCTGGCGCGCCTTGGCGGCCTCCTGAAGAAGCGTGCGGAATCCCTTGTGTTCGTAAAAGTCGCAGAGCGCTTTCGTGTCCGGTTGCATGAGTCGCATGGCCTGCGGCTCCACCGGCAGAGGCAGGTCGCTTCGCAACCTCACGAGTTGCTGGTTGAGTCGCAGTTGCGCACTGGCGGCCACCAACGAGGCGCGCTGGCGTTCCGACTCCAATTCGTCCACGCGCTCCAGCAGATGATCCAGCGTGTCGTATCTCGCGAGCAGAGCCGCTGCTGTCTTGGGCCCGATGTGATCTGCGCCGGGGATGTTGTCCACTGCATCACCCATGAGACTCAGCCAATCTACGATCTGGTTCGGGTTCACGCCACTCTTGGTGCGCACTTGGGCGTCGCCCCAGAGAACCTCAGTCTTGTCGTTGGGATTGAGCAGGCGGATGTGCGGCCCCACCAATTGCATGAAATCTTTGTCGGCACTGGCGATGACCACCTCCATGCCTTCGGCCCGGAGCGCGGCCGTGGCGATCAAGTCGTCGGCTTCAGTGCCTTCGACGCAAATCGAATGGATGCCGGCCGCCGGAAGCCAGCGTGTCAGCTCACCGATTTGCACCGAAAGCGAATCGGGCATTGCAGGGCGTTGCGCTTTGTAAGCGGGCAGAGCCTCGACTCGTTGTGAGTCCAGCCCACCGTCCCAAATCACCGCCATGTGGGTGGGCTGACAGCGCGTGCGGATTTTTTGCACCGCCTTGATGAACCCGAAGATGCCATTGGTGGGCGAACCATCGGGCGCGCTCAATTCCCGAATGGCATGGAAGGCACGGTACGCGTACGCATGCCCATCGATCAGCACAAGAACCGGGGGCGGCGATAGCGGCGGAATTCCGGGCACGCGCCCTTTTTAGGTGCAACCCACCGGTGGTGGCAAGTCCTCGTCCCTCGCGACTACGGCTGGCGCGGAGGCTGGATGCCGATGGGCGCAGGCACTTCCGCTGGCGGCTGCCTCATGAAGGGCAGCGTCTCCTCGGCGTTCACCGGGTTGCCGGCGGGATCCACGATGGTGGGCGTGACGAAGATGGTCATGTTCTTCTTCTTGCGGCTGGTGCTTTCCCCGCGGAAGAGGCGGCCGACAAAGGGCACATCACCAAGAAAAGGCACCTTGTCCTTCGTGGTGTTGACCGACTCTGAAATCAAGCCACCCAACATCAGGGTCTGTCCATCCCACACGACGCATTGAACGTCGAGTTGCCGGTTGCGGATACGGGGCAGCGCGATGGGCTGGCGCACCACGGTGCCGCCGGCGAACGCCGTGGCCTCAAAGCTGGTGTCCTCGTAACCCAGGAATTCGCTGAACTGCGGCCGGATGTTCATCTCGATGGTGAACCCGTCGGCGCCCACGTAGGGAATCACGTCGAGCACGGGCCCAAACTGCGCCTGAGTCACCGTCGGCATCATCACGCCGCCGCCCATGCCGCCCACGCCGCCAAAGCCCCCACCCAGTCCGGGCGTGATGCTCGGCTGCACTCCGGTGACCAAGTATTCCTGCGTGCGTGCGTCGATCGTGGCCTGCCGCCCGCTCACGGTGATGATCTTGGGCTTGGAGAGCACGTCAGCACCTTCCTGCTTGTCCATCGCCGTCAGCACCGCCCTAAATTGCGGCTTGGTCAGGATGCCCGTCAACGTCAGCAGCGGATTGCCGTGCTGTTTAAAATCGTGCGTCAGGCGCCCGTCGGTTTCCTTCGGCAGGATGCTAAACTGGCTGGGCACAAACTGATCCTGCACCAGCGTCCCCGGGTAGGGAAAGAAGCCCGAGGGGTTGTACCCGCTGGGCTGGCCGATGTAGGTGGGGGCGGTGCCGACATCGTTGATGATTTTCCCGCCCAACGCGCCGAAGGATCCAAGATACCAGTCAAAGCCCAGCGCGTTATTGTCGTCAAACGCCACCTCGGTGAACTTGGACTCCACCATCACCTGCGGCGGCGTGGCGTTGAGAATCTCGATGGCCTGTTCGACCAGCTCCAAGTCTGCCAGCGGCGCACGAACCATGAGGATGCCGCGCCGGTCATTGAAAAACACTTGGGTGACGTTGATACCCTGTGCCTGCAGATAGGCCATGATAGCCGCGGCCGCCTGTGTGTTGTTAAGCCCCCCGCCGCCAGGCGCTCCGCCACCGCCAGGCGCTCCACCGCCGCCGGGGGCGCCGTAGTAGATGCGGTCGTCCGGCACTGATTGGGTCTTGTTATAGGGCGCGCCCGCGCCGCCGTTGTCATCCGCCACTGTGGCTTGCCCAGCCTTGATCAATCCCGGCAGTTGGCTAAAGGCCGAGGGCGCCTCCGGCGATGCCACCACAGGACGCGGTGTGGGAAAGTTGCCCGGCAGGTTCAGCCCTTGCTTGAAGGCATTGGGGTTGAGGTTGAAGGTTTTGGTGAAGAGCTTCTCCGCCTCGGCCTCCTTGTACGACAGGACCACGGCGTATTCGTTGACCTCGTACTTCACGGGGATGTCAAAGGAGGCGGTGATGGCGTCGAGCAACTGCAACACCGTGAGATTACGCAGCGACGTGGTGAGACCACGGATGCGCACGTGCGTAGGGTTGAACGTATTGGCGCTGCTGGCAGGAGCCATGCGTGCCGGCGCGGCCACCGTCGCGGCGGGAGTTATGCCGGGCGTGGCGGGCTTCACCGGTGAAGTCGTCCGCGGGTCCGTGGATTCGGATTCAACCCCGCCGACATCGGGCATGATGGGAAGCCCATTGCGGGGATTCACCATGGGTTGGGGCGCCTGTGGGTTTGGCGCAAAGAGGGCACCTGGCGCAACGGCCGCGTCGACCCCCTGCTTGGGCAGCATGGTTTTGATTTGAAAATTGACGCCGATCCTGGCGGTGTCGGCCGCGCGCACGGCCGCATCAAGCATCTCCACCACCTCGGCCATGGCCAGCCCATCCAACGGCTTGATTTCGGGCACGCGCACCGACTGCAGCTTCTGCATGATCGAGCCGCGCCCCATGCCCGGCTGCGGATCTTCCGACATCCCGGCCTTGCCACGGTAGTAGGGGTTGGGGATGGGCAGCGATTTCTGACGGTAGGGTGGTAGCCACGCGCGGTTCACCTGTTCCACGCGGTCGATGAAGGATTGCTGGCGGCGCAGCTCGGCGTCCTGACTGCGGACCTTCTGGATGAGATGGAGGTAGTGGTAGGCCTGGTCATTTCGCGGGTCGAGCTTGGCGACTTCGCGGAACACCTCGTCGGCCTCGTCCAACTCGCGCGCCTCGTAAAGAAAACGCCCGTCCAGGAGCAGCCGCTCGACATTCTGCTTGCGCGTGGTCAGTTCGGAAAGGCGCGCGCGCGTGTCATGCGAGGGGGTGCTGGCCAGAAACTCGGCCTCGGCCTTCTCCACCTGCCGGCGGAAATCCCCGGCCTTGGCACGGTAGATTCCCATGGATTCCACCTCGGGCAACGCGGCCAGCAGGGTCTCCACGATGATGAGCGCGGGCTTGAATTCCTTCTGTTTGACGGCCTGCGTCGCCTGCGCCAGCCGGATGCGCGAGAGGTTGGACACCACCGCACTCAGCAGATCTGCGGGGACGAATTCGACCACACTGTCCCGGTGGAACCGGTCGAGCGTTTCCTCCAGCAACGCGGCGGCGCCGTTGGGGTCGGCGTCCTTCTCCTTCTGTGCGGATTGCTGGAGGCGCAGCCTTGCGATCGTGACATTTTCCTGGATCAACTCGGCAAACTTTTCCGGCTCGCCCGTCGCGTTGTTGGGTGGTTGCGCCGCCAGCAATGCCTCGCGGCGCTTGCGCTCATCCTCGATGAGGCGCTGCAGTTCGCTTTGCGGCACGGGCTGCGCATGGACTCGCAGCAGAACCGCGCCCCCCATGACCAGCAGGCTTAAAAGCTGCATCAGGCGGCACAGGTGAAGCCGACAATTCGAGCGTGAACGCATTCTCCTCATCACAATACCCTCCTTGTACTGTTGAAGGAATGTGCCCCGACAAGGCTGCCGGCGGCAAGGCAATCGCGGCAGAATTTGTTCACACGGGCTGCGCTAAGGGCTGCGCGCGGTGACATTCACCGGGAAGTCGACGCGCTCTTTGAGGTGCCGGC
This sequence comes from Verrucomicrobiales bacterium, assembly GCA_005809105.1. Classification (GTDB taxonomy): domain Bacteria; phylum Verrucomicrobiota; class Verrucomicrobiia; order Limisphaerales; family UBA1100; genus SYLI01. The sequence goes on from SYLI01000033.1 coordinate 8,501, forward strand.
CCGAGTCTGTTTCCGGGGTGAGATCCAGGTCCATGCCGAAAATGAGATGGTCGTCCATGATCCGCTCCAGCACATAATAGTTTCCATCAAGGCAGAACTTGCGGCCCGGACGGCACGCGGGGAAGTAGACCTGCTTGTTCGGCGTCACATAAGCCAGGTCCACGAACTGTTCCCAATAGATCGTGGTGAAGCCCTGGTCCCTGCTCAATGCCGGATCCTCACGCTCTTGCAACACGTGCGCCTGCACCCACGGGGCGTTCCGGAAACGGATTGCGTTGGTCTGCCCCCCCAGAAAAAAATCGTACCCGCACCAGTGCGCGTTGTTCGCGTTGGTGTACTCGCGGTACCTCGTGATGATCTGCTCCGGGTGCGCCCACGGTTCGGCGGCGTGGGCCTGCAGTCGCGTCCCGGGCGCAAGGCGCGGGTGCCGCACGGCGAGCACCTCGTTGTTCAAGGCCGGAAGCAGCCGCGGAAGCCGCACGCGAAATTCATCCCACCGCACCTGATTCGTAAGGCGGGCGTTGGCCACCGCCTGCAGATCCAGGAAGCTGGCGGCATTCATCAGCGTGTGTTTGAAGTCGTTGGTGGTGCGCAAGACGATGTTGGTGGTCGGCAGAAAGGAGTGCAGCAGATGATTGCTGAACAACACGGCATTGGTGGTCTGGTATCGGATGTGCTGGGCCCGCAGGCTCAAGGCGTGTTCTCGCGGCGGCTGCCCGGGACCGCTCAGCACCACTTCCGGACGCACCATGATGAAGTTCGTATAGTAGGGCGGCCGGACGACGCGCAGGGCGCGGATGCCCATCTTGCGGTCGCCGTCGTCGGTGCGAAAAAGCCCATAGCCCTGGTTGCTCATCCAGCGCGTGGGGTTGAAAATCAGGTGACTGTTGGGCGCATGGCCCGTGCTTAACATGGGCGTGCGCACGGGATTGGTCAGGCCATCCAGCGCGTTGTAATAGGGCCCCAGATCGTACTCTGCCACCGGATCACCGTTCACCGGAATCTCCTTCTTGCCGATGGGGCGTTCCGCTTCCAGCCCCTTGGTTTGCTTCCCCAGATTCAGGTAGTTGAGCGCGGTGAAGGTGGCCAGCGCCGCCAGCGCCAGCGCGAGGAAAATCTTCTCAAGATGGTTCAGCACCCCCTTGAGTTTCTTGGCCAGTTCCTTGTTGTCCATCGCCGGGAATTAGAATTTGGGCGCGCCGCCACGGCCTGCAGGAAGAGCTGCGGCCGCCGGCTTCTGGCGGATGACATCAATGTGCAGCACCACTTCCAGCAGCTCTTCCTTCAACATGGTCTGCGCCTGATGACTGGCAAAGCCCGAATCCACCAACACCTGAATCTCCCCGGGGCTAAGCTTGCCCGGCTGCACAACCTGTACACCGCCGCCTCCAGCACCGGGAAATCCACCACCGCCTCCAGCGCCGGGAAATCCACCACCACCGCCGCCCCCGGGAAATCCACCACCGCCGCCCCCGGGAAATCCGCCACCGCCCCCGGGAAATCCACCACCGCCACCGCCCCCGGGAAATCCACCACCACCGCCGCCCCCGGGAAATCCACCACCACCGCCGGCCTTAGCCGATCCTGTTGTGGGTGCAATCGTCACGCTGCGTGTCACGTAGACTCCGTTGTCCCTGGGCGAGAACTGTGCGACCGCCATCACCACCTTGTTTAACACCGAGGGGTAGCACCGGAAGGTGACGCGGTAGGGGGCCACATCGGCCTGGTCGGTCTGGTATCCGGCCAGATCGGCCAAAAACTCGTCAGCGTCCTTGAGGGCGACCGAATTGGTTTCCATCGGCACGGCGCCAATGGGGATGCGCTGGATCTTTTCCAAGCTGACAATCCCATTGGTCAGCAGCAGCCCCGACAGGTTGCTGACATCATGCAACACCGGTGCAATCGCGTCGCACTGGTCGTCCGGCAATCTCGGCCCCTGAAAGAGGTTCGTCTGGAGCCTCGTGAAAGAAAATTGGTAGGTGATGTCCGTCTGGATTCCCTTGGCCAGCGTGTTGGGAAGCCGCACGTTGTTGGTCACCGCCAGTTCGTTGAGCGACCGCAGGGTCTGGCGCATCTGTTCCATGAAGTCGGCATCCCGCCGCGGCTTGGCCTCGAAAGCCATCACGGCCTTGGCCTTTTCAACAAACGTGTCCACCTCCTGCTGGCCGCGCTTGGCGCGATCCAGGTTGGCCTGATCGGGCTTGTACTTGATGGTGATGGACGGATTGAGCTTGGCCTTGGAAGATTCGAGCTTTTCATGGGCCGCCTTGAGCCGCGCTTTCTGGCCGCTCTGCCAGAAGAAACCAAAGCCCACGGCACCTCCTGTCAGCAGCAGGATGACCATGGGAACCGCATGCCTCTTGAACCAGTACAACACCAACTCGACTTGGGGATTGGTTTTCATTTCTTTAGAATGCCTTTCCTGGCGCGGCGCCGGGGCCTGGTGTCGGCGGCAGCGCCCCCCCGGCAGGGGCGCCCGTGGCTGCTGCGCCACCCGCTGCCACCACCGTGCCCGAAGCGCCTTCCTGCAACGGGATGGGCCTGCCGAGCACCAACGTCATGTCAAATTCGAACAGGAACGATTTGTCCTTGTCGGTGACCTTTTGCATGTTGCCTTCCATGCGGGTGCCCGTGGCGCCCCCTACGGGCACCCCGCCAAAGTAGGGGTGGCTGCCGATGGTTTTCACCGCCAGATCCGAGAAGTGCAGGTTGGCGTCGGTGTAGTACGTCTCCAGAGACAGGAATCGAACCCTCAACGCCAGATCCTTGATGGCTGGCAACGGCGCGGCCTTGGTGCCCGGCTTGGGCGCGGCCTGCGGCTTGATTTCCGGCGGTGACAGGGAGGACACCCAGATGGCGACCGGCACCGCCAGATTGATGCTGCAGTCGGGCACGTTGTTCTTGCGGAAGGTCTCGAGCGATTTGAAAAACTCAGGCTGTTCGGATTCCTTCACGTCCGGGTTGAGCCAGACATCCAGGTGTTTAAGGTCGCGCAGGGGATTGAGTTGCTGCAGCACCTGTTCGTTGATCAGATTGCGCGGCACCTCGTTGCCGGCCAGGCTGATGTAGGTGACTCTGCCGCTTTCGCGCTCCATGGCGTACGTGCCCCCCACGCCCACCACGCTGTTGAGCGACGAGGCAAGCTGCGCATCGGCCGGGCGCGGGCTGTCCAAGGCGAAGTATCCCGGCACCCCCGAAACCGAGTAGGGGATTTGCGGGTCGGCCGTGAAGATGATCTGGTTGCGCTCGGTCGCCTCGCGCTGGGTGTGCAGGGTGAAGGTGTTGGGATCCACACGCCTCACGTGGAAAAGCCGTTCGGGCGCGACGCTGGCGCTGGCCTCGGGCAATCCCGCCGCCAGCCCATTGAACTTGATGGCCTTGGCCTGTTCCAGCCCGTGCTTGGGCCAGAGAACCTGGTGCGTTGCGAGGTCAATCTGGGGCGGCGCGCGTGTGGCATTGGAGGCGGCGGGCACCCCTCCCACGATCTCGAAGAGGCCGCTGCGCCCCGGTGCGGCGAATTGCACCAGATTGGTGGCGCCCACCGGCACGCCGGTGTGCAGCGTGAAGGCGTCCTCGCTCACCTTGTTGACGAAGTACTCGGTGTCCACGCTGACAGGCCGCGCAATGCCGGGCCGAACCGCGCCGTTAAACCGCACCACATTCCGATCCCGAAAGGGATGCCCCACCCGGCTCAGCCGGCCGGTCACGGGATTGACGAGGACTTCCACCGGACTTTCTGTGAACTCCACCGGCTTGGCGTTGGCCCGTGCGTCCTCTGGCGTGCGATGCAGCGTGAACGAGTTGCTGGAAACGCCGCCGACATAGTTGGTGACGGGCGCGTTCACCGCGGGATTGGCCAGGGGAGCCGCACCGTGGAACAGAAGGGGCGTCCCGACGGCAAATCCGTGTCTGGGGTGGAAAAGGGCGTTGGTTTCCACCGTGATTTCCTTCCACGGCCGGACGCTCGCCGGATCCAGTCCCGCGGGCAGCTGGTCCATCCGCAGGATGCTGCGGGGCGCGTTGTTGGTGTGACGAAATCCGACAATCTTGACGTGGGGCTCGATCTGCCGCAACGAATCGCCCAGGGCGTTGAGCAGCTTGATCCAAATATAACGGCCATCAAAGGACGCCAGCAGCGCATCCGCCCGCGTCTTTTCGGCCTCCGCCTTGTCGACGGCGGCATTGATCTGGTTGACGAGCGCGGGAATGGCGGGCGCGGCCGCTTCCATGTCCTTGGCCACGCTCTCGGTGGTGGCCGCCAGCCGCCAGTCATGCACCCCCAAGACCAAGAAGATCAGGCCCGCACAAAACACCGCCGCAATGGCGTACGGGCTTCGCCGATCCACCTCGCGGCTGATTTGTTCGCGCTGCGCCAGCAGATTGAATTCGGTCAGCCCCACCGTCACGTTGCGCAAACCCAAGCCCACCAATTCGCCCAGAGTGTGCGCGACGGTGCCCAGCGCCTCGACGTCCACCGCATCGCCCACCTTGATGTTTTGGAACGGATTGAAGTACTCGACCTCCATCTGCAACTTGTCCTTAAAAAAATCGGCCGTGTAGGGCAGGGTGCCGCCGCCGCCTGCCAGATACATCCGCGCGGGGGTCTTTCCGCCCTGGGTCTTGTAGAACTGGAGCGTCTGCGCCACCTGCTGGTGCAGCCGCGTCATGGTGTTGCGCGCCGCCTTGGAAACGATGGCTTGATAGGGATCCTGTGATTCCTCGTAGGGCCCGCCCAAGTGGACGTAGCCGTGTTCGATCTTGAATTGCTCGGCTTGCTCCAGCGTGATCTGCGCCTCCGCCGCAAAGCTCTCGGTGATGGCCTGCGAGCCGATGCTGATGGTGCGCGCGTAAAAGGCGCTACCGCGGATGAAGAGCACGTTGGTCGACCGCGCCCCGATGCTCATCAAGAGCGAGGTCTCGTCCGACTGGCCGTAGTTGTGCAAAAAAGCGTTGCGCAGCGACGTGATGGATCCATCAATGATCTGCAGCTTGAGCCGCATCTGCCGGCAGACATCGGTGGCCGCCTCCACCACCTCCTTCTTGACCGCCATCAAGAGCACGTCCAATTCGCCGGTGTCGGCCGTGCCCAGCACCTGATAATCCCAGCGAACCTCGTCCAGCGGAAAGGGCACGTTTTCCTGCGCTTCATACTGGATGATCTGGCCCACCTTGGCACCCTCGACCGGCGGCGTGCGCAGCGCCTTGCTAAACACCTGATGGCTGGGCAGGCAAAGATTCACCTCCAAGCCCCGGCCGCGGATCTTCTGCTCCTTGAGCACCGCCTCGATCGCACTGGCGTAGGCAACCTTCGCCTCCGCCACATCCTCCACTTTGGGAAGCGCCTTGATCGCATACCGGAGCAGATCGAGCGTGCCGTTCGACTGCACCGCAAATTCGGCCAGTTTCAGGCTGCCCGCGCCGATATCGATGCAAATCAAGGGTTTCATTCCCTGCCCCGAAGACTACCCCGGTTTTGGGCCTGACTGAAACAAAAAACCCCGGCCCTTCCTGGATGAATGGCCGCCTCCCTCGGGATTTTTGGGGAGTCTTTCAAGTGGTGCTCACGCCTCTTTGGTTCAACGTACCCCGGGCCCGCCATTTGGCAACCGGCGCAAGGTTCGGTGGGGCAATTTTAGCTCGCGTCATGGTTGCGGCGACGCAGTCGCCTCGTTGCCATTTCGACCCATTCCTGGGCCGAGGGCACCCCCGCCGCCCACGCCACAGCCCCGTACACCCCCATTGCCAGCGCCATCGGCGCGAACACCGCGCCAGCCCGCGCCGGCAATGTGGCATGGCCGAAGGCCGTCTCCCAAGCTCTGGAACTCATCCAGCACGTCAGCGCCGCGAGTGCCAACGCCGCACTCCACCCCGGCAATTTGAAATCCACAGCCATCCCCTGCAGTGATGGATGTCGCCGCAGGGCCGACCAGAGCAGTGCCGCATTGAGCACCGCCGTCACCGTGTTGGCCAGCGCCAGGCCGCCCTGCCGGAGTGGGCCCATGAGCGCCAGCGCCAGCACAAGATTGAGCCCCAGGCAGAGCAGGCTCAGCTTCATCGGGGTTCGCGTGTCGCCCAGCGCGTAAAACGCCCGCGCCAGAATGTTCACCATGGAGAAGGCGACCAATCCCGGGGCCAGCCAGACCAGCGCCCCGGCCGCGCGCCCGGTGGCCTCCGCGTCGAACCGGCCGCGCTCGAAGAGCAGGCGCACCATGGGTTCGGCCAGCAGCAGCAGCAGCACCGACATGAGGCCGTTCACAAAGATCAGGTGTGAGATCCCCTGACCGAGGGTCTTCTGGAATTCTCCCATCCGTTTGTCAGCCGCCAGTCCCGCCAGAGTGGGAAGCAGGAAGGTGGCGAGCGACACGCCAAACACACCTTGCGGCAGCTCCATGAGGCGCACAGCGTAGTTGAAGGAGGCGACGATCTGCGGGTCCACCGCGAACGCCACTCCCTGCGTGATGAGCACGTTGAGCTGGAACGCGGCAACCCCCACGACCGCCGGCGCAAACCGGCGCACCACTTCGGCCACGGCAGGGTGGCTCCACGGGCTCACCCACTGAAACCGGTGGCCTTCGCGCCGCAGTGAGGGCACCTGAAAGAGCAGCTGGGCCACCCCCGCCAGCAGCACGCCCGCCGCCAGCGCGAAGACCTGCGTTTCGAGCGTGGCGCCCCACCGCGGCGCCAGCACCAGCACCGCGGTGATCATCACCACATTAAGAATCGCCGCGCCCAGAGCCGGCACAAAGAAATGGCCGCGCGCATTGAGCATCCCCATGAGCACCGCGGCACCGCAGATGAGCCCCATGTATGGGAACATCCAGCCCAAAAGCTCCAGCATGAGCCGCGTCTGCGGCGGCGGCGAGGCGGCCGCCAGCGCCCAGGCCACGCCCAAAAGCACCACGCCCGTCACGGCCGCCGCCGCCACCATGAGGCCTGAAATCACCGCGTTGGCCGCGCGCCACATCGGCTCGTCGCCGGCGGACTTTTCGGTTTCCTTAAAAACGGGAATGAACGCCGCGCTGAGCGCGCCCTCGCCCAGCAGCCGCCGGAAGAGATTGGGAACGGCAAACGCCAGCATGAAGGCGCCGGCCACCGGCCCGTCTCCCATGAACCGCGCATAGACCATTTCGCGCACCATGCCCAGCACGCGGCTCACCAGCGTGGCCGCACCCATGGCGCCGGTGGATTGGAGCATTCGCGACATCAGCCCCTCGCGCGGTGGCGGTAGCGAAGGATTTGGAACTCGGGCGTGTCGCGCAGCTCGTCCACCAGCTCAAACTGGTCCTCGAAGGGCGGGAAGAACGTGTCGCCGGCCACCTCGCGCTTGACACGGGTGAGCAGCAGCTCCGCGCAGTGCGGCAATGCCAGCCGGTAAATCTCCGCGCCGCCGGCGATAAAACCCTTGCGGCCCGCCAGCAGGCCTTGCGCCTCCTCCAATGAGCTTACAGTGCGCACGCCCGGATGGCTCCATCCGCTGCGCGAGAGCACCAGCGTCTCACGGCCGGGCAGGGGCCGCCTGATGCTCTCAAAGGTCTTCCGGCCCATCACCAGCACGTGGCCCAACGTGGTGGCCTTGAACCATTGGAAATCCTCCGGCAGGTGCCACGGGATTTGGTTGCCCGCGCCAATCACCCGGTTGAGGGACATCGCCGCGATGGCCGTGAACGGCTTCATCGCTCACACCGCGATCGGCGCCCGGATGGCGGGGTGCGGGTCGTACTCCTCCAGCGCGAAGTCTTCATAGCAGAAATCCACAAGCCGCCTTGGCGTTGGATTCACCCGCATCACCGGAAGAACTCGCGGCTCGCGCGCGAGCTGCAGCCTCGCCTGCTCCAGGTGGTTGGACTAGAGGTGCAGGTCGCCAAAAGTGTGGATGAACTCGCCGGGCTTAAGCCCGGTTACCTGCGCCACCATCATCGTCAAAAGCGAGTAGCTGGCGATGTTAAAAGGCACTCCAAGGAACAAATCTGCGCTGCGCTGATAGAGCTGGCAGCTCAGTTCGCCATCCTGCACATAGAACTGGAAGAGCGCGTGGCAGGGTGCCAGCGCCATCTGGTCCAGTTCGCCCGGATTCCACGCGCTCACGATGAGCCGCCTCGAATCCGGGTTTTTCCCGATTTCCTCCACCACACGTTCCAACTGGTTCACCGAGCCGCCGTCGGGCTTGCGCCAGTCGCACCATTGCGCCCCGTACACCCTGCCCAGCGACCCCGTCTCGTCAGCCCACTCATCCCAGATCCTCACGCCGCGTTCCTGCAGCCCGCGCACATTGGGGTCGCCGCGCAGAAACCACAGCAGCTCGGAGAGGATGCGCGTA
>SYLI01000034.1 GCA_005809105.1 Verrucomicrobiales bacterium
CGCCGTTGGTGCCCTTGATGTGCGATCCGGTGGCGCGGATGTTGGTCCAGTCATTGCCCAGGCCGCCGGCCCACTTGGAGAGCTTGGCGTCGTCGCTGATGACCTTGAAGATGTGGTCGAGGTCATCCATGACCGTGCTCAGATAGCAGGAACTGAGCTGGGGATGCAGCGTGCCCGAATTGAAGAGCGTCGGCGTGGAGGACATGAAACGGAAGGAGGAGAGCGCGTCGTAGAACTCGATGGCGCGCAACTCGCGGTCGGCCTCACCCAGCGCCAAGCCCATCGCCACGCGCATGAAGAAATACTGGGGCGTCTCGATGCGGCGGCCCTTCACATGGATCAGGTAACGGTCATAGATGGTCTGGGTGCTCATGTAGCTGAGCTGCTGGTCGCGCTCCGGTCGCAATGCCGCCGCCACGCGCGCCACGTCAAATTGGAGCAGATCCGGCGACAGGCGCCCGGCGCGCACGCCCTCCTGGAGGTATTCGGAAAAGTGCGCGGCGTGCGCCCTTGGAAAATCCGCCTGCGGATGGACCCCCGGCATGACCTCGCCGTAAATCCGGTTCAGCAGCAGCCGCGCTGCGACAAAGGTGTACGCCGGCTCCTTCTCGATGCGCGCCTTGGCCGACATGACCATGGCCTGCTCGATCTCATCGGGCCGCACCCCGTCATACAGGTTTTGCAGCGTCTCCTCGATCAGGTCGGCCGGCCGGCATTTCTCCTCCACTCCCCGGCACGCACCCAAAATGCGGCGCTTGATTCGTTGCGGATCGAGCACCTCTCGCGAGCCATCGGGCAGCGTGACATGGACGTGCGCCTGTGCCTGCCCATCCACCGTGCGTTCGCCACGAAGGGCACGCGCCTTGCGCCGTTCCTCACGATAGACGATGTAGCGCCGCGCCACGGTGTGGTGGCCGCCTCCCATCAACTTCTCTTCGACCGTGTCCTGGATGCACTCGATGTCCAGCGCCGCTCCCCGCACCGCACGCGCCAGGCAGGATTCCACCACCGCTTCGGTCAACCGGTGCACTTGCGCCTGCATCGCCGAGGCCAGTGCGCGATCCTGGTCGAATCCCAGATCCGCACGGAACGCGCTTTCCAACGCCAAGCAAATGCGCGTTTCATCAAACAACACCACGCGCCCGTCGCGTTTGCGCACGCTGAACTCCTTGCCCAGCAGCGGATCCAACCCGGTCATCCGCAACTGACCGTCCAATTGCTCGCTAATCATTCGTCCAAGCTTTCCTCTATGTGGCCGCAACACCACTTTCCCAGCACAATAGATCTGCCCAGCACGGCAAATCCGAAACTCACCGCCGCCCCAATGGGTCGGTCGCCCGCGCACCCGCGCCAGAGCCCATTATCCCACCCAAGGAGGCACCGATGCCCCAACCGCATGCCACCCACGCAAACTCCCCGTAAAACCACGCAAAAACTGCCTCCACCTAACGACTTATTCACAAGCCACTCGCAGGGTGTTGAAACGTTGTTGGGATGGTTTTCCACAACTTGTTGTGTGTTTGCCCTGATTACTGCGCGATATATTGTGGTGTCCAAATCCACTGTCAAACCCATTCGCTGCGTTTGTTAATAATTCTTTGGAGTGTGGAGGTGGGTGCGTCCGAATGCTTAGGAAAACGGGCCCGAATCGTCCCCTGAAAACTCATTCACACCCCCCAAATGCTGGGACGATTGGAAGGGGGATCAATCAGGAGCAACCAAAAAAAGAACCGAGATTTTGTGACAAGCTGCTGATGTTAAGCAGCTTAATTAGAAATGATCGGAAGCTCTACCACTTCGAGAGTTAGTCGCCCCGCAACCAATCCACGATGCGTCCCAACTGTTGGCCCGAGAGCTTCTCATCCTTGCCAAAGGCCGGCATCCGGTCGTTCTTTTCGCCGTAAAAGCGCGCGTGGGAAGGATCGTGCAGGAGGCTCAGCATCCAATCCCGGGAACCATATCCCGTCAGGTCTGGAGCGGTGGCGTCGTCAGGATCCCATTTGCCCAGCGAGTGGCAATCGGTGCATCCCAACGTCTCGAAAAGCTTGCGCCCTTCCTGGATCCGCGCGGCGTCGCGCACATCGACTTGTTGCTGGGAACGCAGTTTCGCTTCGGCAGAAATGGCTTCGATGACCTTGGCAAGGTCGGCCTTGCTTTCGCCGGCGAAGTCCGCGGCATGCTTATCCAGGAATTTCGCCATCTTGCCGTTGGCGTGCTTGGTGTTTCCGAAAAACTTGCTGCTTCTAAAACGCGCGGGCTCCAGCAAGTCGGCCAGATACTCCCGGCTGGCAAATCCCTTCAAGTCCGGAGCGGACTGCGGCGCAGTCAACTTGGCCAGTAATCCGTTGTGTCCATCAAAGGCATGACAGCTTGCGCAGTGCTGGGCAAAGAGCTTGGGGCCTTGGAGCAGGCTTAGCGCGCCTTCGGGAGGGATGCCTCCGCGCGAGCGCGCCAGATCCTTCACCACCGCGGCATCGTTGGCGGCGTGGCTCACGCCAGACTGATAGGTGGCATTGCTGGCGTCCTCGCGCAGGGCGATGGCCGTGAGCGAACCCGCGCCAATCAGCACGGCGCAGAGCAGTCCGAGATTGAACCGGTGCCCCAGTTTCCATTGCCCCAAAATGGGCATGAGAAAAATGAGCCCCATCACGATGCCGGGGATGACGATGGCGCCCAGCACCTCCCAGTGGCCGGGGAAGTATTTGAGGAATTGGAAGAGGAACAGGAAGTACCAGTCTGGGCGCGCGGGATAGTTGCTGGAGGGATCGGCCGGCGCACCCAGATCCGCGCCGTGGTGCCGCACCACAAAGAAGAGCACGGTCGCAAGCACCGCCAGGCAGGCCACGGCATCCTTGAGTACCTGTTCAGGCCAGAAGTATTCGTCGGGCTTTTTAAGAGGCTTCTTGGGGGTGATGCCGTGTCGGCGGAACAAGTAGATGTGCCCCGCCGTGAGTGCAATCACCAGCCCGGGCAGCACGCCCGCGTGCAGCGCAAAAAACCTTGTCAGGGTGTGGTGCCCGTAATCGGCGCCGCCCAGCACGAGCTCTTTGAGATAGGGCCCCACCAGCGGCGTGCTTCCCAGGATGTCCGTGGCCACCTTCGTGGCCCAATAACCTTTCTGATCCCACGGCAACAGATAGCCGGTCAGCGAAAGTGCGAGCACCAGCTGAAGCAGGATGACCCCAAACCAGAAATTCACCTCGCGCGGCGCCTTGTAGGCCCCGTCAATCACCACCTGCATGAGGTGCAGGACGAGCAGCACCGTCATCACCTGCGCCGTCCAGTGATGCAGCCCTCGCAGAAACCAGCCGCCGCTCACCCGTTCCTGCATGTAATAGACGCTCTCCCACGCCGAAGTGGCGCTGGGCGCGTAGCCCATCCAGAGCACGATGCCGGTAATGAACTGCACCGCCAGCGTGAAGGTCAGCGTGCTGCCCCAAACATACCGCCACCGCGAGCCGCCGGGGATGTTCTCGTAGAGCGCCTCCTGCGCGAGCTTTCCCGCGCCGGTGCGGTGCTCGATCCAGTCCTGGAGGGGTTTCAATTTTTTGAACATGCGGCCGGCGTGGAGATCAGGAATTCGCGGGGATTTTCTCGGCCTGGTTCGCCTTGAAGGTCTGGAATTTCACCCACACCTCCCGCCCGTTGCGCACCGCCACTTCCAGCGTGTCCATGCCGCGCGGGCTGACGCCGCTCAACAAGGCACCCGACAGGTTGAAGTTGCTGTTGTGGCAGGGGCAGAAAAAATCCTTCTGCGACGCGCGGTAATCCACGAAGCAGCCCAGGTGCGGACACACGGTGTTAAACGCCACCACCTCCCCGGGCTTGGTCTGCTGCAGGTACACGGCCCCAATGGGCACCTGCGAGTAGCGGCTCCACTTATCCGCCTTGTCGGACACGATGGAGAATTTGACCGGTGCCCCGCCCACGGGCAGGTCCTCGAGCATGGCCAGCCGCAGGAATCCGTCGCCCACACTGGAGGGGCCGCCCCCCTGCCGGATCGGATCGATCGCCACATACACACCCGCCGCCATCGGCAGCAGCCCTATGGCACCGCCGATGGCACACGAGGCGCATTTGACAAACTCGCGTCGGTCGGTGGGTGCCGGTGCGGGTGATGGGTCGGTCATGGCCTTCTCGCATGAGGGCGAGGAGGCATTTCCGACTGGCCTTCCCTGCCCAAAATTCACGCCCCCCATAACCCAAATGCCTGCTGCGCGCAATCCTTGCCGCACTTTTTTGAAGTGCAAGACGCACGGCTTCGCGCTATCCACTGCCTATGGTTGCCCTCACTCTGTTCCCCGGCGATTCGGTCGTCGCGCTGGTGTTGGGAGCCGTGGCGTTGGGGGTTCTTGCCGGCAAGGCGGCGGGCGGCGTGCGCATGGGCTTCGTGCTGGTGGCCACCTTCATTGCGCTCATTGCGCAAGGTCATTTGTCCCAGCTTCAACCCGTCCGCGATGTCGCCGGACTTTTTAGCTTCCAGAACGCGCTTTGGCACTGGTTCATGCCCAAGGTGGTCGCCTTCGTTGCGGTGGGGGTGTTGCTGGTGCTCGTCGGCGAAGTGTTCCACAAAAAAATCGTTCTGCACTTCAAGTACAAGCACAAGGGGGACGACCGCTACTTTGAGTCCTGGGAGTACATGAACATGATCACGGGCCTGGCGCTGGGCGTGGTGGCGGCGTTGATCTACCTGCTATCTCTCTTCACGCTGATTCATCCGGCGGGCTATCTCTTGGTGCAGGTGCACCCCGAGTCCAAGCTGCTGCGCGCCGAGCCGCGCACCGACCGGTACGCACGCCGGGTGTATTACGACATGCTCGCCTTGGGCTTGGACAAAACCACGGCGTGGCTCTCGTCAGCGCGCCCGCGTTATTACGAGGGGGCCGATGTCGTGGGCTTCATCTACAACAACGCCGTGCGTTCCAATCAAATGGACTCGGCGCGATTTCGCACGCGCATCTTCGCCTATCCCGGGATGGGAGACGCCTTGCGCAACAGCTCTTTTCAGGCGCTGCGCGATGACACCAACCTGCAGTTCCGTGTCCTCTTGGGGTCTCAAACCAACTTCACACGCATTCTCTCCCACCCGCAGGTGCGCGGGTTGGTCAAGGAGGCGCTGTCCAATCCCGGATCCACCAACAGTCTTGCGCACTCCCTCGGGGCGATGGATTTGAAGGACTACCTCAAATTCCTGCGAGAAGGGCAGTCGGCCGTGTACCACCACAACAACCCTGCCATGCCCGCCGTGGTGGGAGTGTGGCAGCTGGACATCGCCGCCACCCACGAACTCTTTCGCCGCAAATACCCTCGCGGCCGCGAGCCCGTCCATCATGCCCTGCTCGGGTTCCTGCACAAGATCTCCTACATGATGCGGGAGGCGCGCAAGGGGCAGTACTACCGCGAATACGATTGGACTCTGGCGTTTTATCGCGATGGCAAGACCAACTCAGGGAGGGTGGAAATTTCGGGGCGCCACCTGCCGGTTCTGCCGCTCTTCGACCGGGGCCTCGCGGGCGTCGCGGCTCCGCCGGGCGCAGACTTTAACATCTTCCGCGAGCCGGGCCTGTTGCCCGAGCGACAGTTGGTAGCCGAGGGGCAGTGGACGATGCGGGAGGACAAATCGCGGTACATCGTGGATTTCAAGGCGCGGCCGCCGTACTCGCGTCTGGCGCACGCCGGCGTGCTCCAGATCGTCTTCAGCCGCGCCGAAGGCGGGCGATTGCGCGCAGAAATCCCCAGCTGCGACAATGAGGCGTTCGTCTTTGAACGCTACCAGTACTGAGTACTAGGCCGCGGCGATGGCCGCGATCTGGTCCTCAAGGCAGCGCGCCAGTCCCAGAAGCCCGCGACTTTCGCTGCAAGGGGGCAGCACCTCCACGGCGCCGCAAGCCCGCGCCAAGTGCGACCGCGCCACGAGCAGGGTTTCCTCCATCGCGCCGGCTTGGGAGAGCAGCTCGCGCATCTCGGCCGCGAGCGACGGATCCCATTGGGTGAGCAGGCCGCGCAGGCGCCGGGCATGCGCCGCCGGGAGACGCTCCAAGGCCACCAGCACGGGCAGGGTGGCCTTGCCCAGCGCCATGTCGGTTCCCAGCGACTTTCCCTCGACCGGTTCGGCGCCAAAGATGTCCAAGCAATCGTCGTAGATTTGATACGCCGTGCCCAGCTCGACGCCGTACTCGGCAAGACTTGCGGCCGCGGCAGGCGCCGCACCGGCCAGCTCTGCGCCCAAACCGCAGGCCAGCGCGAAGAGCTCCGCCGTCTTCATCCGCACCACACGCAGGTATTCCTCGCGCGTCACGTTGAAATTGCCGCGGCGAAGGGTCTGCATCACCTCGCCCGTGCAGACCGTGCGCGTGGCGGCCGACACGGCCCGGCAAACTTTCGGAGTGGGAAACTGCGCCGCCAACTCCAACGCTTGCGCGAAGAGGCAATCGCCCACCAGTACGGAGATTTCCGCGCCCCAGTTGGCGGTGACGGTGGGCCGGCCGCGCCGCATCTCGGCGTGATCAATCACATCATCGTGAACCAGGGTGGCCAGATGCACCATCTCGATGATGACGGCGGCCTTCACGTGATCTGCACCCACGGGGCCGATCGCGCCTCCACCCAACGCGACCAGCACCGGGCGCAGCTGCTTGCCCTGGCCCGCCAGCGCGTACTGGACGAAGGTGCCGATGGCAGGGTCGAAGCAGTGGACTTGCTCCCGCAGCCCTCCGGTGACTTGCTTAAGGAACGGATCCAAGGGCCGGCAGATTTCCTGCCAGCCTTCGTGTGCCATCTTGCTTTGGCGCTCTGTTGAGAGCATCGGGCAGAAGCCTACGCCAGGCCCCAAGGCAAGTCAAAGCCGCGCCTTAGCGCCCCCTCACGTTCCCATTTCGAGCAGCAGCGCGTAATGGGCTGGGCTGACGGGCGACACGGAAAGGCGCGCGTGTGTGACGAGCATGAGCTCGCGCAATTCAGGCCGGGCCTTGATTTCGGCCAGCGGCACAGGGCGACGAAGGGCTCGCACCGGCGCCAGATCCACGCACACCCAGTCGCCCTCGGTGGCGGTGGGGTCGGGATACGGAGCGCGCTCGACGCGTGCCAAGCCCACCACGCTCTTCTCATCGCCGCTGTGATAGAAGAGAACACAGTCGCCACTTTTCATGGCGCGCAGGAAATTGCGGGCCTGATAATTGCGCACCCCCGTCCACGGCGTTCCCCGCTGCGACACAAAGCAGTCCCACGAGAAATCCGACGGCTCCTGTTTCACCAACCAGTGGTTCATGGCCACGGAGGATGCCGCAAAGCTTCCCGTGGCGCCACGGGGTTTTAGGATGCGCGCGCTCCTGCCTAGCATATTTTCGCTCCCCATCCCCGGCGGGCGGCGCCTACACTCCGTGCCGGTGGATCACCTTGAAGAAAACCTCACCGCGGTGCGAGGGCGCATCTCGCAGGCGTGCGAACGAGCGGCCCGCGATCCCTCCACGGTGGAGCTGCTGGCGGTTTCCAAGTCCCAGCCGCCGGCCGTCGTGGAACGCGCGGCCGCGCTGGGGTTGCGGCTCTTTGGCGAGAACCGGGTACAGGAGGCCGGGTCCAAGATGCCGCTGTGCCCGGCGCACCTTCGCTGGCATTTCATCGGCCATCTGCAAACCAACAAGTGCCGAGAGGCGGCGGAGTCGTTTGAGATGGTGCAAGCGGTGGACAGCCTGCGCGTGGCCGAGGAGCTCAACCGGCGCAGCGAACAGGCGGCACGCACGCTGCCGGTGCTGCTGGAGGTCAACGTGTCGGGCGAGTCCAGCAAGCACGGACTGGGCCCCGAAGCGGTGCTGCGCGAACTGCCGGCGTTCAACGCGCTGGGGCGCCTGGCGGTTCACGGGTTCATGACCATGGCGCCGTGGTCGCCCTTGCCTGAGCGGGCGCGCCTGCATTTCCGAAAGCTGCGCGAGATGCGCGACGCCTGCGAGCAGGCGCTCGGCGCGCCCCTGCCGGTGTTGAGCATGGGGATGAGCGGCGACTTTGAAGTCGCGATCGAGGAGGGGGCGACACTCATCCGGCTGGGAACGGCCCTCTTTGGCACGCGCAAGGGCGCCACGCCGGCCTGACCAAGCGTCCTACAGCTTGCGAGTGAGCACGTGCGTCTCGTCGGCGAACTGGAGCTCAAGCTGATCCTTGTCGATCTGAAAGGTGCCGGCGCTGGTGTCGGTCTTGCCGGTCTTGGAGTTCTTGCTGGAAAGGGTGAGTTGGTCGTCCTCCGCGCTCCAGGTGATGTCCATATTCAAGCTGTCTGCGCCATCCTGAAGGCGAATCCTGCCCTTTCCACCGGCCGAAAAAGTGAGCGTGCAAACGAACTTGTCGTCGGCCTTCGTTTGCCAGCTTCCCAGCAGGCTCGCCTTGGCCGAAGGCGTGGCCGCCGTGGTGGCGTTGCCCTCCACCGGGCTGGGCAGCGTGGGCAGCTCGACTGTTGTGGTCTTGTTGGCTTCCGCGTTCACCGGCGCCGGAGGGGTCGTTGCCGGCTCGGTGGTCTTGCGTTTGCTTACTGGACGCAGGGGGCTGTTGGTCTTGGGAGTGGCCGCGCCGCCGGTGGCTGGTTCGCCGGTCTTGGAGGGCTCGCCCGCGCCGGGTTCGGCGGTGGTTTTCTTCGCCACCTTCGCAGGCTTTCCTTCGGCGCCGGCGTCCACAGGCGCGGCCTTTTTGCAGCCCGAAAGCGCCCATGCCAAAGCGCCCAAGACTAGAAGGAGTTTCATCAGGCGACCGTACCAAGCACTCCGGCAACGTCAATCGGGATTTGCCCCCCGGCCTGCGCGGTGGAGGTGGATTTTAGGGCGTGAATGGATGAGCCCTCTGTGGTTTACTTTCCGTCCCGTGGAATTGACGGCCGCCATGTTCGAGAAGGCAATCGAGGCGGCAGCCTTGTCGTACGACCGGCACATCGTGTGTCTGGACAAGGCCCCGGAGGACTGCCGCAGGTCGCTGGAGTCACTGCTCAAGAAAGCCGTGGCGGCATATCAGGCACGGCCGCCGGGACTGCGCCATGGCCTTGCGCTGGATTCGCAGGTGACCATCATCTTGAGCCAGCAGGATGATGATGATCTCCCCTTGTGCGGGATTTATTTCAACCTGCACACGCCCTACCGGAAGAAGGCCGCCGCCACCCGGTGACAAAGGCCCCGGATGCCTAAGCACCCGGGGCCTTGTACCACCCACCCGTCACTCAGGGCGCACGTCATCGCCCTGCCGGATGTCCCCCCTGTTGATGTCGGCTACGAGAAATGTGTCGTCCACCATGCGCGTCGTGGTCACCTCGCCCACCCGCGCTCCATTGCGGTAAACCCCCAGCCGCTGATCCGGCCCGGGCAGCCTTGCCAGGGCAAAGTCCAGCACGGCAAATTTCAACTCGCGGTTCACCGTTGCCACCTTGCCGTGATTGGGCGCGGGCGAAGTCTGCGTGGCGACGCCACCGCCCGTCTGCCACGGCAGCGAGCCTTGAGAGACGGCGCCACCGCCCTCCTTGGAGGTGGTTTTGCAGGCGCACAACCCACCCAAGCAGAGCACGCCAATGAAAACGCAGAACCGCATCTCGCTACCCAATTCCTCCCTCACAGGGACAATGCGAGGCAAGCAGCACGCCCGTCAACGTGCGGTTATTGACGGCGTGTGAATGGTTGGCGCATCAACGCAGGCCGGGCCCGCGCAGGGTTTCCCACCGGGCCTGCCACTCCACCCAACTGGCGCTCCAATCCGGTCCAGCGAACTGTTCTCGCGCGGCCGGCAGCAGCTTTTCAAGGGCGGCGCGTTCGGCGTTGGCCTCAGCAGTGTTTCTCCATTTGAGATGGGCCTCCAAGAGGTTGAGCCGGTTGTCCGGGAATCCCGGCGCCAACTCGGCTGCGCGCCTCAGGTGTTCCCGTGCCTTCTTGTCGCTGCCGATGCTCACCGGCCAGCCGGGCGCCTTGAAATACAACAGGCCCAGGTTGCGGTCGGGGCCGGCGTGGCTGAAGGTCGCGTTGAGATCGCGGGCGCGCAGGAACGACGATTCCATCTCCTTGACGAAGCCCAGCGCCTCGAACTTTTTCACACGGGCAAGCTGGCCCAAGTTCATCGCCAGATAGTAGTGCCCCTCGGCGCTCTTGGGCTGCGCTGCCAGCAACCGGCGGCAGGACTCGGCGCCTTCTTTCGCGAGCGCGACCCGCTCGGCGTCATTGACGGCGAATTCGGCGCGCTCAAAACAGGCCGAACCCAGCCGCCACGCGGCATCCGTGGGCGCGGACGCCGCATGGTGTGCGGCCCGCGCGCGTTCCAGACTGGCTTGTGCATGCTCGCGCAGCGGGTTTGGTGGGGCGCCCTGCGGCGCGGACGCCTCGCCCGCCGGCGGGCCTGAGCAACCCGACGCCAGCACCCATGCCGTTACCAGCAGCAGCGGCGGATAAGATTGCGTTGTCTTCAATGCTTTGTTGCCTAGGATTGGACGGGGTGGTAATCAATCGCAAATCGCTGTGTTTGGCAATGATTGCGATCCTCGTTTTGGGATCCGGTTGCACGGGAATCCGCGCCTCCGGCTCCGTCTCGCCGCTTTCATTCCTGCTCCCCGGACTGTTTTGAGGCTCGCTGCTCTTGCTCCACGGCGCTGACGCTCCGTGGCGGAAATTTCTATCACCACCACCACCTCCTCCACCTCATGCGTTTCCCGCTGGCACTCACGGCAAAGATCGCCGGGCACATCATCAAGCATCGGCTGCGGCGCACCCCAAAATTCGCCATGGTGCTGCAACTGGAGCCCCTGCACACGTGCAACCTGACCTGCACCGGTTGCGGGCGCATCCGGGAGTACTCCACGAGCCTCAAGGACATGATGAGCTTGGAAGAGTGCGTGGGCGCCGCGGCGGAGTGTGACGCCCCCATGGTCAGCATCTGCGGGGGCGAGCCACTCATCTACCCGCACATCGAGGCGCTCATCGACGCACTGCTGGAGCAGGGCCGCATCGTGTACGTCTGCACCAACGGCATGTTCATGCGCCGCAAGATGCGCGACTATCTGGCGGCCGTCTATTCGCCCACGCTGGAGCCCACACTGCGGCGGCTGCGTGAAGAAGAATTGATTTCTGAAGGCGACCTCGCGGCCATCCGCCGCGGCACCAGCCGACCGCAGCCCGTCATCCGCCCTTCACGATGGATGTACTGGAACGTGCATATCGACGGGCTGGAGTACACGCACGACCTCATCGTGGAGCGCGAGGGAGTTTTTAGGGAATGCGTGCTGGCCATCCGCATGGCCAAGATCCTGGGCTATCAGGTGGCCACCAACACCACCGTCTACCGCGAGACCAACGTGGAGGAAATCGAGGACATGTTCCGCTACTTCTCCGCGCTGGGAGTGGACGGCCACACGATCTCCCCCGGATACGACTACGACGCCGCCAAGAAGGACATGGTCCAGCGACTGGGCAAAGACCCGCAGGAGTTTTTCCTGACGCGCCCCATGACCCGCGCCAAGTTTTCCAGCATCGAGGATTGGGGGCGGCGCTTCACCATCTTCGGCACTCCGGTGTACCAGGAATTCCTCGCCGGCAAACGCGAGCTCACCTGCACGGCTTGGGCCATCCCCACCCGGAATGTCTCCGGCTGGAAGGCGCCGTGTTATTTGATGACCGATCACACCAAGGGCCGCGGGCATTACCCGACCTACCGCGAGATGCTGGACGAGGTGGATTGGGAAAGTTACGGCGTGGTCGAGGGCGTGGCCCGCGATCCGCGTTGCGAAAACTGCATGGTGCATTGCGGCTACGACCCCAGCGGCGCCTTGGGCACCAACTACCAGTCGGGCGACAACTGGAAGAATTTCCGATACAACTTTGGTCCCAAACCCACACCGGATCCCGCGGGCCTCTCGGTGCGCGCGCATAATGGTTGTTCGGTGGGGCGCGGTCACCTCGCGGAAGCCAAGGCCGCGATCCGATCCGCCGGGAACGACGGTGCCGGATCCCGGCTCGCGTCGGCTGCCGAACCCGCCGCACGCTAGTGTGGGGTTTTCGGTGCGCGTTTGAAAAATCGCGCACGCGTCAAGCCAGTTCCGGCCCTGCCACGCCACTGGAACAACCCCTCGGCATCAATTTCAGTTTGACCCCGACCGCAGGATGCGTAGAGATACCAGTTCTGTTTTGACTTGAGAAGGCCCATGCCTCGACCCACGAAGAGAAAAAAGCGCGCCACGCCGATGTCCGGTGCGGCGCAGAAGTATGACGGACACCACTCGGCGCTCCACGAGGCGTACGGGATGCTTGCGGAGCTGCGCAACGAGCTTTCGGGCACCAAGTCGGAAGTGATCGAGCGCCGCGAATTGCTCGAAGTCTTCAGCCGGTGCACCGATTCCCAGCGATCGTGGCTTCTGATGGAGGACTATTTCGGCAAGCTCAAGCTCTCCCGGAAGGATTTCCCCGGCGATGAATGGTGGCATGCCGTCCACTCCGCCACCGGGCCTGCGCGGCTGGAGCAACTGGCCGTGGTATTCCTGCGCACCGGCCGGCCCCTCCCCGCCGAACTGGCCGAGCACGCCAATCGCGACCGATTTGCCGAGATCCAAGAGGCCGAGAATGAGCGCATGCTGCTCCATGATTTGGAACGATGGATGTTCCCGCCAGCACCTGATCACCTCGATACACCGCGCGCCACCCTAGTTGCCCACTGCAAGCCTTTAGAAGGCGCTGCAGATCCAGCCCTGCAGTCGCTCCATGTCCAGTTCATCCTGAGCCGGCCTCGTAACGGCGGACAGAACAAGTCGATCGGCTATCTTGCTGAACTAGTCTCGCGCGCGGCTCATGAGCAGGAGTCCTTCTCCGCCGCGGACTGGGAATTCATCGAATGGGTCACCGAGCATTATGCCGAGACCCACGCGCGCGAAAACGGCATTACGCTTTGCGGTCAGGAGTTGCTCACGTGGCTGGCGCGCTGGGGCGACACCGACCGCCTGCGCCCCGACGAAGGCCAGTCGCATTACCAGTTTCATGGTCAGGTTGCCGAACTGGCGCCGGATCTGCAGAATGGGAAGTCGGAACTCTCCTTCACCCACCGTCTGCGCCTGCCCGATGGCGCCTCGCATCCGCTTAACACCGCCCAATTCTTTGAGGGCAAACCGACGCTCGTACTCCTCCAACACACTTTTTTCCTGCTGCGCAACAGCCCCCCCGCTGCACTTCTGGGACGCTGGGTAAAACACCCCGTGGCATCCGTTCGCAAGCTCAGCCACCGATTCATCACCCATCTGCGCCGTACTCATCACCACGACCGCGTGGATTGGGACCAGCTCTGCATCGCCCACCAGGCCAAGCCGCGCTTCGTTTTTGAAATGAATGGCGACCGGGTTGAACTGCGCCTGCAGGCCATCAGCGAAACCGACGCCAGCCAGTGGGAATGGACCGGGCATGAGTGGCACCTGAAAGTCAAGGGAACCAAGACCAACGGCAAGCCGCAGATTCTGGATGACGCGCGCCTCCAGCCGGCCATCGACTGGCTTCGCCAGCTTGACTGGTTCACCCCCGAACCCGGACTGTGGCTGGGCGACGCCAGCGAAAACTTCTTAAGCGTGCTGGCGCAGGCATGGCCGGGCAAGCCACGCGAGGCGGAGTATCTGGCCAACCCCAGCTTCCAGCGACTTTTCCTCCAGCCCAAGCGGCTCAAGCCCAAGTTGATGGTGCAGGGCAGCGGCATCGACTGGCTGGCCGTCAGCGCCGAATGGGAAATCGAGGGGATGAAGCTCACCCGCGCTGATCTGGAGCAACTGGCAAGCGCGTCCAGCCGCTTTGTGAAACTGCCCGACGGCGGATGGGTGGAACTGGATTTGGACGCCACCCAGAAGGCGCAGGAAACCATGGCCGAGCTGGGGATTGACGGCCTGCACGCCGACCAGCAGCGGGTTCCCCTGGAACAAGCCTCGCATCTGGATGAATCGGCGCTCGACATCTTTGGCACCAGCGCACAGGCGCGCAAACTGCGCGAACGCCTCGAGACTTTTGAGGGCATTCCGGAGACGAAGTTGCCCAAACAATTGGAGGCCGACCTGCGTCCCTATCAACGGGACGGCTTCAACTTTCTCTGCCACCAGCAGGCGATGGGTCTGGGCGCCATCCTGGCCGACGACATGGGCCTGGGAAAGACGCTGCAGACGCTGGCGTTTCTGGCGTGGCTCAAGCAATGCCATCCGAAGGACCCCAAGCCGGTGCTGGTCATCTGCCCGGCGTCGGTGATGCACAACTGGCGGCGCGAGGCCGACCGCTTCACGCCCGGCACCAAAGTGCTCGTGCTGGAAAGCGGCACCGCGCGCCATGCCCTGCGCAACCAGATTCCCGGACACGACATCGTCGTGACCAACTACGCCCTGCTGCGGCGCGACCTCGGCGAGCTGCAGAAGTTTGATTTCCGCGCCGCCATCCTGGATGAGGCACAGTTCATCAAGAACCCAGGCGCGCAGATTACCCAATCGGTAAAACAGCTGCAATGCGAC
>SYLI01000035.1 GCA_005809105.1 Verrucomicrobiales bacterium
CGAGGCGTCATCGCCGCTCATCACGATAAATTCCATCGCACCCCGCGTCGGGGCGGGCGAAGGCGCGGCCACGGCGGCACGTGGCAAATCGGCGATACGCTTCCAGCCTTTGTCCGGTGTGTAGCGGTAGCCGTCTTTCAAGTAAGTCCGCACCGGCTTGCCGTCCGCGTCCGACGACAAGTCCGCGCCGCTCACGAGAAAAAATGAACCATCCTGCGCCGCAGCGATCGCAAGCATCCGCGCGGCCCCAAGCCACGGTTCCAATTCGCGCCACACGGGCTTCGCCGCCGCGAGGTCGAGCGCGAGGAAGGCTTTCAGCGGGCGGGTGGAATCCGGTTTCTCAATCCCGCCAGCGATGTAGAGCGTGTCGCCGAGCAGCGCGCCGGACATGTTGGCGATGGGCCGTGGTAACGGCGGCAACGGGTTTGTCATCAGCTTGTCGTTGCGCCAGGCCAGCGTGAAACACTCCGCATGGTGCCGTTCCAAATCGCTTCCACCGACACACACGACACGGTCACGCCACGTTGCGCTCACGCCGTAGCCCAGCGGGCGCGGCAGTTTGCCAGCGACCTTCCACTGGCCATCGGGTTTCTCCAAAACGAAGACCGTATCATACCAGACTTTCTTGCCGCCCTCCCACGGCTTCCTGTCTGGAAAATTTGCGCCGCCCGCGGCGACCAATGCGCCGCCACTCACGCCCGCGAACATAGACGCGAAGCCTTCCTTATCTGGAAGTGCCCGGAGTTGCGACCAGCCATCGGGGCCGGCTGCCCATGCGGAACCTGCGATCATCGCTGCCATCAACGGCCACAGGATCCGGGTGCGCATCACCACTCGCCCTTTCGCGAATACATGTCACGCGCCGCCTTGGCAAAAGCGGCGCCGGCCGCGTCCATGGACTTGAGCACCCGCTCCACCGATTGGCCGGCCGCGCCGCGCGCGGCGGGGATGACGGTGCGACATTCATTGGTATCCATAAATCGCGCAGCCTCGAGCAGGCGCGCCTCGTCCTCTTTCGGCACGGCGAGGAAGCCGTGCTTGTCGGCGTGGATGAGTTGGCCGGGAAGGATTTTCTGGCCGAACACCTCGACCGGGCAGTTCCAGCGCACGGGATGGACATGCGCGTGGCCGACGCAGAGACGACGGGCCAGTGCCTTGAAGCCAGCGTTGGTCATCTCGTCCAGATCGCGGATGGCGCCATCGGTGATGGTGCCGACGCAGCCGAGCGCGCGGTGCGTGTTGCTGTTCACTTCACCCCAGAAGGAGCCGATGACGCGCGGGTGATCCAAATCCTGAACGACGACGATCTTGGGCCCGGGCACGTTGGCGACGTAGCGGCGGTATTCTCCCGCGGCGCGAGGTGCCTTGGACTTGTGTGCGGGGTTGCTCGGTTCGATGACGAGTGTCACCGCGTAGCCCACCATCGGGCCCATCTGTGGCATGAAGTCGCGCGTCTCCTCGAGGTTGATGCCCTCGCTTGTGCGATCGTGTTTCGTGATCTGCTCCCAGCCGTTGTAAATCGTCGGCGTGTTCCAGCGCTTGAGCTGCAGCAGGTCTGCGTGGGTGAGCATTCGTGGGGGCTTCATGGGTAGTGAGTGGGCGTGTTGTCAGGGCAGCGCATCCTTGCCGCCGGTCAGCCACTCGAGGTTGAACCGCGCCAGCGTGAGCCGGCCAGTTTTGTAGATCGTCTTGCCGTCGGTGCTGCCACGTTCGTAAAAGAGCAAGAGGGTGCCGTCCTTCGCCACGGCCAGATCGCTGTAGCCGCTAAATCCCTCCTCGATCGTCCGGCTCACTGGCCACGACGCCGACTCATCGTAGCTGAGCTTCACAGAGACGTTGCGCCTGTCACGGCTCTTGCCGGGGGCTTCCTTGCCGTCGGCGCGCGCCAGATTGTGGGGGTTGGAAAACAGCAGGCGGTTGCGTCCCCCGGTCGTCGCCAAAGAAAGCCGCACCATGCTGGCCATGCAGATGGGTTCAAGCAGCTGCTCATGGAACTTGGGGCGCGTCCACGCGCTCGCGCCGTCGGCACTGGTGGTGAGCAGGCGGCGGTGGGCCGGCGACTCGGTGCGCATGTTGAGCAGCACGCGGCCGTCGGCCAGTTGCACCGCGCAGGTTTCGTTGGGGATGTGCCAGTCGCCCTCGTTGGGGCCGGCGATGTCGCCGCGCCGCCATGCGGCGCCGTGATCATCGCTGTAAATGACCGACGCCACCGACGGCCGGTGCGCGTGCCCGCCGGTGCCCGTTGAAATCCACACGGGCACCACCAGCCGGCCTGCCCGCAGCGCGATGCCGTGGCCCGGGCCGGTGGCCAGCACCTTCCAGTCGTAATCGGGCCGGAACTTGTCGAAGGTCGCGGTGATCTCCTTGGGATCGCTCCATGTCGCGCCCTCGTCCTGACTGCGGGTGTAAAAGCAGCGGGCGTATTCCAGGCAGAAGAGCAGATGCACCACGCCGCCCTCGTCGGCGATGGCCACGGGATTGTTGTAGGTCACCTCGCCGGGCTGCGCCAGCTTCTGAGCCAGCGCGACGGGATTCTTGGACTTGGGCCCGGGCACGCCGGCAATTTTCTGGCGCGGGCCCCAGGTGCGGCCGCCGTCGGCGGAGCGTCGCAGATAGAGGTCAATCGTGCCCCAGTCGCCCCGGTCGCTCTTGCGCGCCTCGCAGTAGGCCAGCACGGTGCCTTTTGGGGTCACCACCATGCCGGGGATTCGATAGAGCGCGTAGTCCTCCTTGCCGGCCTCGAACAGGTCGATCTTTTCCAGCATCGGCGTCGCGCCGGCCAGCACACCGGCGGCCAGAAGCGTGGCCAAGGCCATCACCGCGCGCGGGGGAATGATGGGGGTGGAGGGATGCACGCGAGGCAGAGTCTATGCGGGGGCAAGGGGGCTGACAAGCCCGCCAGCAGCCCTCAGGGCGCATGAGTGTGCCGGCGCCACTTGGCTTGAAACTCGGGCGAGTCAAACACCTCCGGATTGAGCACGCCCGCCGGGCGGCGTCCTTGGGAGAGGTCCACCATGACCTGGCAGGCCGAGCGGCCGATGTCGCGGAAGAGTTCGTCGGTCCACGCGATGCTGTGGGGTGCCAGCAGCACGTTGTCCAGCGTGCCGAAACGGTGAGGCGTGGTCACGGGCTCCTCTTCAAAGCAGTCTAGCGCGGCCCCGGCGATGCGTCCCTCACGGAGGGCGTCAAAGAGCGCGTCTTCGTTCACAATGCCGCCGCGTGCGGTAGTGATGAGATAGGCGTCCGGGCGCATCCACGCCAGCTCGTGCGCCCCGATGAGGCCGCGCGTCTGCTCGTTTAACGGGCAGTGCAAGGATACGAAATCCGAGTGGCGCAGCAGTGTCTCCAGGTCCACGCTGCGCGTGCCCGCGACAGCGAAGGCCCCGGGTGGCAACGCGGGGTCGTAGGCCAGTGGAGGATTCATCCCGAAGGGGCGCAGCAACTCGAGGAGCTTGCGCGCAATGCCGCCCAGTCCGATGACACCCAGGGTGCGCTCGCGCAATTCGCGGCCCATGTGGCGTGAGCGGGCGTCCCACTGGCCCGTGCGCACCAGCTGATCCTTGACGCGCAGGTGGTGGCCCAGCGCGATCATCCAGCCCACGGTGGCCTCGGCCACGGGGCGGTCCACCGCGCCGCGCGCAATCGTCACCAGCACGTGGGCGCGGGTGCAGGCGTCTACGTCCACCGAATCGTAGCCCACGCCAAAGCGCGCCATGACCAGCAGCTCGCCCGCGTGCGACACCGACTCAGCCGTGACGGCCGCCGTGAGCACCACGACGCCCTGCGCGTCGCCCACCTGATCGGCGCCGATGCGCGCGCGGTGTTCGGCAAAGGCGCCGTGGACGATGTGCCGATGCGTGTCAAAGACGTCCAGCCCGATGTCGCGATACTTGGGCTGGCCGGCGGCGTCGCAGAAATCGGCCGTCATTGCGACGCGGAAGGGCGGCGGGGTGCTCATGAGGGCGGTGAATCCTTCCACGGGTTGCCTTCGGCCGTGGCGCAGCATTCATCCACCACGATGCGGTCGGGGCTTGGCCCCGCGTACACCCAGAGCATCGCCATGGGCGTGGCGCATTCATTGACAAAGTAGTGCACGCGGCCGCGCGGCTGCAGTGCCGTGGCGTTGCCGCTCAGGGTGTGGCGCCGGCCTTCCACGACGCAGATGGCCGTGCCGTCGATGATGCAAATGGACTCGTCAAAATCGTGGAAATGCGCCGGGAGCCGGCCGCCCTTTTCAAACAATCCGTAGCCGCCGCTCATCCCGATGCCGGGCACGCGCGCCTCGTGGTAATGGTCGATGAACTGCGTTCCCGGCCCGGCGGCATGTCGCGCGGCCGTGGCAAAGCGGGTGCAGCGTTCCCTGCCGGACACGCCGGTGCTCTCGACAGGCATTGCGCGTCGCTCGGTGGGGGCAGCCACGAAATCGCGCCGCGGATTTTCCGAGGCGAGGGCGGCGTGCATCACCACCGGCACGTCGCCCGCGTTCCACGTCGAGTGCGCCAACCCCTGCGGCACCGCCACATTGTCCAGCGGCCCCAGCGTGTACTCGCGTCCCTCCACTCCCATTGTGAGGGTGCCCGAGAGCACCGTGATGGCCTCGCCCACCGGGTGGGTGTGATAGTCCAGCCGTCCGCCCGGCGCCAGTGTCACCAAGGCCGTGGTCAGGCCGCGCGCGTGATTGCAGGCGCCCACCAGCACGTCGAGCATGACGCCCGGTGCGAGTTGGGCCGGTGGGTGCTCTCCGGGCAAGGACACGCTCTCCCAGCGATCGGGGCGAAGCGATTGCGGCGGACGCGCAAGTGGAGAGGTCATGATCAGCATGCCTCCAGCGGCTGATCCCTTCCGGCGGCCGCCAGCGCACCGTGCAACCCGCGCAGCAGCAGCGCCGCGTCCGACCCAAGGCCCAACATGCGAAACCCCTGCGCACGCCGTGCGGCAAAGTCGTCGGCGCCCGTGGTCATCACGCCGCAGGGGCGTCCTTGCGCGCGCTGCGCGTCCAGAATGTCCTTGAGGGCTTGCGCCACGCCGGGGCCTTCCCATTGGCCGCGGTGGCCGGCGCTGGCGGAATAATCTGCCGGGCCCACGAAGCAGACGTCCACCCCCGGAACCTGGCAGAGATCGGGCAGGTTGCGCGTGGCCGCCACGGTCTCCAAGATGGGCACCACCAGCACGTGTTGATTGGCCTGCGCCGCGTGGCGCGCCAGATGTTCGCCCCAACCGGTGGCGCGCTCGGCACCAATGCCGCGCACGCCTTCGGGCGGGTACCGCGTGGCCGCCACGGCTGCGCGCAACTGCTCGGCAGTCTCTATCCACGGCACCATCACCCCGTCGGCGCCGCAGTCCAGCGCGCGCTTGATGAGGCCGGAATCCAACGACGCCACGCGCACCAACGCCACGGTGTGGCTGCGGATGGTGGCGCGAAGATGGGCGGTGATGTCGCCCCAGTCCAAATGGCCGTGCTCGGCGTCCACCACCACCCAGTCCAGTCCCAGGCCCACGGCCATCTCGGTGATGCTGGGCGATTCGAGCGTGACGAACATTCCCAGCACCGGCTGGTCGCCCGAGAGCTTTGCGCGGAATTGTTTTAAGGCATCGATTTTCATCACAACCATTTGCAGAGGTGCGGAGGCAAAACTTAAGCAGGGGGCAGGCGCCCCCACAAGCCCACAGGCACGCGCTCTCTCCAATCTCCGTTAGTCCCGGCGCAACTGGTCGTGCAGTTCGTGGATGCGGCCGATGAGGCGCGTTTCGAGTGTGGCCGACCATGGGCCCGGATGGGTGGCGCTGTAACGCATGGCGCCGCCGGCCTCGTAGCCGCCCTCGAGCAGCACGCGAGTGCTGGGGATGTAGCCCATGACGTCGTTGGAATAGCCGGCAACCCACACGGCGGCGCCGGCGCCAGCCAGTTCCTTTTTCAATCGAAGCGAGTAGTCCACCACGGTCTCGCCGCCCAGCGCGATGAGGGTGAGTTCCTTGCCCAATCGCAGCACCTGCACGGGGCAGGGATAGCTGGCCGGGAGGGCGCCGTCGCGTTCGATGCGGGCCAGCATATGGCGTGCGTGCTGGGCCTCGTAGCGGTCCTTGGACTGCGCGCGACGCGCGAACTCCTCGCGCGAGGGTGGCGTGGCGTAGTCCAGATTGACCGTGGCGTAGGCGCCTTTGAGCTTGCCGGTGAGAGGCGTGGGCTTGGGCAAGAGCGCGGCCTCGACGGCGAGGGCCAGCGTGCGGCCGTGATGTTCTGCCAGTTCCACCGTGCCGCGCGGGTAAGGGTTTTGATCGCCGCCGCATCCCGCCATGAACAGCGCAGTAACGCCAGGATGGGCGGCCTCCAAGGTCTGCTGGGCAAAGCCGGCGTAGTCGCCGCAAAACTTGTAGAGGGCCAGAGTGGTGTTGTGGCAGGCGTAGCCAAAGACCACGGCGCGCAACTTGCCCGCGGGGTCGTCCACGCGAAGCACGGGCACGGCGTGATCCACGGGACCTTCGGGGTTGGGGCTGTTGGCGTAGCCCGTGGGAGTGGGCAGGCGGCGGTTCATGGCAAAACCGCACCGGGCGCTGGCATACGACACGCGCGCAGGCGCGAGGGCTTTTAACGCGTCGCCGATGAGCTTGGCCAGTTGGGCCTCGAGCTGGGCGCCGTATTGATCGCTTAAAGGCGAGGGCTGAAAGTCCGGCCAGCCCGGCAGGCGGCCGACGCGAAACTCCGGGCCGCTGTGCGTGTGCGAGGCATTGAGCAGCAGATGCTCAGGCGCCAGCTTCCATTGCTCGCGCGCGCGCCGCTCCAGTGCGTGCCGTAGCGCCTGCGGCACGCCGATGAGATCGAGCGTCACCATCACCATGCGCGTGCCGTGCGCATCCTCCAGCACCAGAGCCTTGGCATGGAGGTCGTGGAACTTCCCCTGCGAGGTGTTGGTGCGGCTGGCATAGCCGGCCATCCACATGTTGGTCTTGGGGGTGATAACCACGGAGGCCACGCCGGCCTTCCACGCCGGGGGCTCCACGGCGGCGCAGGGCGTGGAACCAAGTCCGACTAGCAAGAGGAGCAGGAGGGTTGTTCTCATGATGGAGGGCGTGGGAGATTATTCTCTGGGGTTGCGTGCGGCATCATGCCGCGGGTTGGGAGTGGCGAACTGGGCGCCGACGGACTTCTGCCATCGAGCGAGCCTGGTGGCGAGGGCCGCAGTGCGATTGGAATCGGTTTTTGAGAGGTCCGACTTTTCAGAAGGGTCGGCGCGCAGGTTGTAGAGTTCCTCACGGCCGTCTTCGTAGAACTTGACGAGCTTGAAATCGTCTTCGCGCACGGCGGCATGGGGAGTGGCACCGCCCGGGTGGTAATGTGGATAGTGCCAGAAAAGCGCGTCCCGCTTGAGCGCGCCCGTTTGCTTAAACAGCGGCACAAGGCTCTCGCCATCGGGAGCGCCGGCACGGGGCGCCCCGGCAATCTCGAGGATGGTCGGAAAGCAATCGATCGTCATCACCGGTACTTCGCAGGTCGAACCGGGCTTCACGACACCGGGCCACTTCACGATGAACGGCACGCGGACACCGCCTTCGTACGCCGAGCCTTTGCCGGCACGCAGCCCAAGGTTGCGCGTGATTTCGCGGAGTGTGAGCCCGCCGTTGTCGGAGGTGAAAAGAATGAGGGTCTGTCCTTCGAGCTTCATTTCCTCCAGCTTCTTCACGATCCGCCCTACGCTCTCATCCACGCTCTCGACCAAGGCGGCGTAGGTCGCGTTCTTCTGCGGGTAGTCCGGCTGGCCCGCGGCTTTCCGTTGATACTTCGCAACGACCTCCTTCTTGCCCATGAGCGGCGTGTGCACCGCGTGATGGGTGAGGTAGATGAAGAAGGGCCTATCGCGGTGGGTCTCGATGAACTTGCACGCCTCGGCCGCCTCGCGGTCGGTCAGGAATTCTCCCTGGGGTCCATCGGGCAGCGTTGCAATCCGATAGGGAGAGAAGTAGCTGGGCGGCTGGCCCTTGTCCGTGCC
Source organism: Verrucomicrobiales bacterium (assembly GCA_005809105.1). GTDB lineage: Bacteria > Verrucomicrobiota > Verrucomicrobiia > Limisphaerales > UBA1100 > SYLI01. The sequence goes on from SYLI01000035.1 coordinate 7,986, forward strand.
GCCAAGGCTGATGTCGAAGCCCTGTTTCGCGGGATAAAACTCCGGCCCACCCAGATGCCACTTGCCAATTTGTGCCGTGGCATAGCCCGCGGGTTTTAACGCCTCGGCCATCGTGACTTCCTCGAGCGGCAAGTGCTTCGTCCAGTCGGGCACCATGAGCTTCGCATGGGGGCGTGAGTGGCCCGCAATCCAGTCGGTGAGGTGCAGCCGCGCGGGATACTTGCCGGTTAACATCGCCGCGCGCGTGGGCGAGCACACCGTGCAAGCCGAGTACGCCTGTGTGAATTTCATCCCCTGCGCCGCCAGCCGGTCAATATGGGGCGTTTCGTAGAACCTGCTGCCCATGCAACCCAGATCCGTCGCGCCCAAGTCATCGATGAGGAACACGATGAAATTGGGCGGTGCCGCCCCGGCGCTCGTGAGAGCCAAGGCAACGAGCAGCGCTAAGGCTCGCCGATTCATGGGTTGGGGCAACTTTCCTCGCGCTGGGCCGGGCGCGCAAGAGTGAACTGCCCGGGGCGAATGTTTGCCTTCAGGGCCGCGAGAGCGTTTCGTCCAGATTGAGGAGCAGCGAGCAGAGGGCCGTCCACGCCGCGTGCTCGGCCGGTGCGAGTTTCTCATCGCGGAGGGATTCGCCCACCTTGAGCAAACGCCCCGCAGCCGCCGCGTCGCGCCCAAACTCCGCACGGAAGCGACCCAACGCATCCTTGAGCACCTCCAACTCGCGCGCCGCGGGCGTGCGCGAGGTGGTCTCCCGCCACGCGCGCACCAGCCGGTCAGTGTCGTTTAATCCTGGTCCCTGCAACAGCCGCTGGGCCATGGAGCGCGCGGCCTCCACGTAGGTGGGGTCATTGAGAGTCACCAATGCGTGCAGCGGCGTGTTGGTGCGCGCCGTCCGCACGGTGCAGTACTGCCGGCTGGCGGTGTCAAAGAACATGGTGGGGCCGACGATGCGCCGCCAGAAGACGTAGAGGCTGCGTCGATACAGCGCCGCGCCGTGATCCTGCGTGTAGGATTTGGTGCCAAAGGTCGCCTCCTCCCACACGCCCGCGGGCTGGTAGGGTTTTACCGACGGCCCGCCGCGCTGCTCCACCAAGAGGCCGCCTGCGGCAAGAGCCGCGTCGCGCAACATCCACGAGGGCCATCGCCCGCGAGGGCCACGGGCCAGCAGACGGTTGTCGGGGTCCTGATCCCGAAGTTCGGGCCTGACGTGGGATGACTGTCGGTAGGTGGCGCTGGTGACCATGAGCCGGTGAAGGTGTTTTACATCCCAGCGCGCGCGCACGAACTCCGACGCCAGCCAATCCAGCAGCTCGGGATGCGACGGGCGATCGCCCTGCGCACCGAAGTCCTCGGCCGTCCGCACGAGGCCAGCGCCAAAGAAAATCTGCCAGGCGCGGTTGACGGTGACGCGCGCCGTGAGCGGATGAGTTGGCGACACCAGCCACTGCGCCAAGTCCAGCCGGTTGCGCACAGGGGAGCCGGGCGCGGCGCCCAGACTCCGAGGGAAGGCGGGGGGCGCGCGAGTGGCGGTGGGCTTGTTGTAAGTGCCGCGAGTGAGGATGAACGTGTCCCGGGGCTTGGGCAGCTCCGCCATCACCATCACGCGCGCACCGGCGCGTTGGGCGGCGTCGCGGGCTTCGAGCGCGGACTTGAGGGAGCGTGCGGCCTTGGCGTACTCAGGCTGGCCGACCTGGAGCGCGCCGGCAAGCGCCTCGAGCTGGTCGGCCTTGCGCTGGGCCGGCGGCTGGCGCAGTGCTGGGCGCAGGGCTTCAGGAAGATCTTTGGCGGCCGCTGAATCGGCCGGGGTCTTGCCCACTTCATGCGTAAAGAGGGCCGTCTCGCGTGTGGCGAGCGCGCCCGCCGCCTCGGCCACGCGCTGCTGCGCGGCCGTGCGGGCGCGCAGCTCGTCGGGGCTCACCACCTCCAGGACGGGCGGCGCCTGGGCGTTGCCGCCGCCACCATCAACGGGCGTGCTGTTAAAGAAGGCGAGAAGGCCGTAGTAATCGGCCAGAGTAATCGGGTCAAACTTGTGGTCGTGGCAGCGCGAGCAGGTGAGTGTGCTTCCCAGCCAGAGGGTGGCCATGGTCTCGGTCTGGTCGAAGAGGTACTCGACGCGGTTCTCCTCGGCGATGCGGCCGCCTTCGCCATTAATCATGTGATTGCGGTTAAACGCCGTGGCCAGACGCTGGTCCTCGGTGGGTTGGGGAAGCAGGTCGCCGGCCAGTTGCCACAGCGTGAACTCATCGAAGGGCAGGTTGTCGTTAAGCGCGCGCACCACCCAGTCGCGCCAGGGCCACATCGTGCGCTCGCCATCACCCTGATAACCGTTGGTGTCGGCGTACCGCGCCGCCTCCAGCCAGTCCCACGCCATGCGTTCGCCGTAGCGCGGGCTGGCCAGCAGACGATCCACCAGTCGCTCGTATGCGCCCGGGGCCTTGTCCGACAGAAACGCATCCAGATCCGCCAGCGTGGGCGGCACTCCGGTGAGGTCCATGGAGAGGCGCCTTGCCAGCGCCTCACGCGGCGCCTCGGCGGCGGGCGCCCATTGCTCCCGTTCCAAGCGCGCGAGAATGAAGCGGTCGATGTCATTGCGCGGCCATGTCGATTGCCGCACAACCGGCACGGGCGGGCGCTGCGGCGGCTCGTAGGCCCAGTGGCGGCCCCAGATTGCGCCCTCGTCTACCCAGCGGCGCACAAGCTCGATTTGAGTTTGTGACAGACTGCGCTTGGATTCGGGCGGCGGCATCCTGTCAGCGACGGGGGCGGTGAGGCGGCGCACCAGTTCACTGGCAGTGCTGTTGCCCTGCACCAAAACGGGCTTCTCTTTGCGCAGCGCGCCCTCGGCCGTGTCCAGACGCAGCTTGCCCTTGCGCGCCGATTCATCCGGGCCGTGGCAGCGAAAGCAGTGGTCCGACAGGATGGGCAGGATGTCGCGGCCAAAGGACACCGGCGCTGCGTGCGCGGACGCAGCGGTCCAAATCAGGATGACGATCCAGCCTCGGAGCACGCGGGCGTTAGATTGGCCAAAAGCTAGGGGGGATTCAAGCGTGTGCTCGTTGCGTCAGCCGCCCCGCTCGATGGCGAACTGGGTGTGTGGCGCCTTGGATTTCACCACGCGATAGGCGCTGCTGGCGGCAAACCGCCGCGCGATGTGGCCCGCCAGTTCGCCATTCAAGTCGCCGCCGTGCGCGTGCAGCAGGTAACGCAGCAAGAGCGGGGTGCCGCGTGTGAGCACGATGCCTTCCTCCATGCACAGCGCGGCATTCATCCAGCCATCATCGCGCACGTGCCAGTGGGCCGGGTGGTGCGGGTTTGAGGGGTGGTCGAAGTAGGTGATGCCCTCGACCCGCGCGGGCCTTTTGCCGCCCACAGCGGTGCCGGCGCACTGGCCGGTGTAATCCATCCACGCCGCGGCCTGTCCAAAGATTGCAGGCTCGCCCGCCAGCCCCTCGCTGTTGGTGAGCCGCCCGCCTCCGAAGTGCGCGCTTAAACCTTTGGCCACACGCACAGCCAGCAGGCCGAAGTTGGTCTTGGCCAGTTCCACCTTGGCCTCGATGGCGCTCAGGGTGGATTGCAATTCGAGAACGCTCTCGCCGTCGGGGCCGGGCCGCAGCGCCGCCACAAGCTCCTGCTCCATCACCTCGCGGCCGGCGCCGTTGAACCAGCCCAGCTTCGTGGCCATGATGGCCTCCGCGTCCGAGTCCTGATAGGCCAGCCACTGCTTCTGGCGAATGCGCGCGGGAGATTGATCCTGCCAGTAGGTCTCTCCTGCCACGATGTGATGCGCGAACCAGATGGAGCGGTGGTGGTCATGGTCGGGCGCGCCCGGATGGCCCATGCGTGTGAGGCTCTCGCCAGAAGGCCCGTTGAAAGGAAAGAAGAACGGGCGCGGATACTGCGCGCCATAGTGCCAGCGAAGGCGCTCCTGGCCGTCGATCAGGAAACGCGCCTGGTGATCGGGCAGGGGGATGACCTGACAGCGGGGAATCTCGTGAGGCATGCTGGCTATTTGCGCAAAATGCGACCCGCCGTCAATCCCGGGCGCAAGCACCCTTTTCTCTTTAGCGAACGAGCAGATGGTAGGGGTGCATCTCGCCGCCCGAGTCGTGGGCGTCCTGCACCACCAGATAGTATTTGCCGTCCGAGGGCAGTCGGATGGCGACACGCGGGTCGCGTCCGCCCGCGCCGTCGTCGTCGCTGGCCAACAATGCCAGCCGCTCGTCGCGCACGGTCAACACGGCGTCGCAGAGCGAGCCGCCACGATGCGCGAATACTTCGGCCGTCAACATCTGGCCCGCCCGGCCCTGCACCACGTACACGTCCACATCCTGTGCTGCCCGGATGGAGCCGACGATGCGCGCGGGAAGCGCCGCCAGCGCCTGCGGAGTGCGAAACCCGTTGTTGTCCTCCTTCTCGGCGGCGAAGGCGCCTTCGCGCAGCACGGGCACCGTGAGGGCCTCGCTCAGACCACCGGCAGTCTGCACGCGCAGCAGCAGCCGCTCGCCCACGAAGTCCTTGGGCAGCGTGATGGCGACTCGCGCCTGTGTGTCGCCCACGGTGTCTTTGGAGGTGTTGTTGGGCACGGCGGCGGTGCCATTGGACTCGACGACGGCTGTGGCTGTCGCTGGTTCAAGGTGTACCGCCTTGAGTTCGGCCAGTTGTAGGCCGCGCAAGTTGAGGGTGGTTTTCTTCCCCGGTTCCACGCCGATGGGAAAGGCCACGAGGATCTTGGGCGGCGATGGTTTTTCCTGCGCGCCCGTGTGCAATGCCGCGGCGCCTGCGGCCAAGAGCAGTGCGAAGGCGCGGAGCGGCGCAGCCATGCTAGGAGTAGAGCTGGCGAATGAGCGCGCCCTCATCGAGGATGGCCATGGGTCGGCCGTCGGGCGTGTGGATTTCGCCGCGTGGATCGATCCCGAGCGATTCAAATACGGTGTGCGCGACGTCCGCCGGTCGCACAGGGTCGGCCGTGACCTCGGCGCCGTCCTTGTCGGTGGCGCCCACAATCTTGCCACGACCCACGCCCGCACCGGCAAAGATCATGCTCCCAGCGCGGCCCCAGTGGTCGCGTCCGGCGTCCTTGTTGAGGCGCGGCGTGCGCCCAAATTCTCCCATGCACACGACGAGCGTTTCTTTGAGCAGGCCGCGTCCGTCCAGGTCGTGCAGCAAGGTGCCCAGACCGTGGTCGAACTCCGGCAGCTTTTTGTCCAGCGAGGAGGAAATCTTGCTGTGATGATCCCACCCGCCAAAGGTGACGGTGACAAAGCGCACGCCCCGCTCCACCAGCCGCCGCGCCATGAGGCAGGACTGGCCAAAGCCCGTGCGGCCGTAAGCATCGCGCAGGACGTCGGTTTCCTTTGCCAGATCAAAAGCCGACTGCGCCTCATCTGAAAGCACGATGCTGGCGGCGCGCTGTTGAAACTCGCCGTAGGTGGCGAGCTGGTCGTTGCCCTCCACGCGGCGCGCCACATCGTCGATGGCTTCGCGCAGGGCTAGGCGCCGCTTGAGATTATCCCCTGTGAGAGGCGCGGGGATGGCCAGGTCGCGCACCTTGTAGCCCGCTTCGTTGGGGTCGCCCGCCTTAAAGGATTCGCAGCGGCCGCCCAGAAATGCGGCGCGGCCCAGCTCCCAAGTGAACGACGGATTGCGCGGCACCGCCACATACGGCGGCAGTAATCCCGAAAAACCTGCGCGGTGCGCGATCACCGCGCCCATCGCCGGATAGTCGCCAAAGGCCGAGCCCGCCCGGCCGCTCATCACCCAGTTGGTGGCCGTCTCATGGTGGTCATTGCCGTGGAATTGGCTGCGAACCAGCGTCACCCGGTTCATCACCTTGGCCATCTTTGGCAGCAGCTCGCACACGTCCAAGCCCGGCACACTGCTGCGGATGCCCGCGTACTTGCCGCGCACCTCGGCGGGGGCTTCGGGCTTCATGTCAAAGCTGTCGTGGTGCGAGAGACCTCCGCCCAGATAGACGAGAATGACGGACCGCGCACGGGTTGTGCGCGCCGGTGTGCTGCCTTTCTCGGCCGCCAGCAGCGAGGGCAGCGCCAGTCCAAGCGGAGCCAGAAGCCCCACGCGCAGTGCGTCCCGGCGCGAGGTGCCGTTGCAGTAGGCGCGGGAGGTGTCGTTCCAGATGAGATCCAGCATGGCGGGCCTTAGTGGTTGAACGCGAATTCGGGCGTGTAGATGAGCGCCCAGAGCAGGTCGAGATAGAAATCCTCGCGCGTGGGCGACTCTTTCCGCAGTCGCGCCAGTCGTTCGCGCTCGGCGGGCCGGGGCAGTCGGCCCAGCGTGCAGAGGTAGAGTTCGTCCAGCACGCGCGGCTCATCGGCGATGGAATTGAGGCGCGCCAGCCGCCCTTGAGGCGCCTTGAGCTTTTGCAGAACGCCCTCGCCGTTATTGAGGTGCAGTAATTGCGGCAGGGTGACCTCGCCCGCGCGCTCGCAGGCGCAGGCGGTGACGCGGTCGGAGCGGCCGAAGAGGGAGAGGAAGTACGAGCTGGCTCCCGGATCGGGCAACTGCACCGCGCGCAGCCCGTGCGGCTGGCCCGGGAACATCTCGGGCGCCTCGGCTGCGTCGCTCAGGGCGTCGAGCAGCACCTCGGCGGGCAGCCGGCGCGCGATGAAGTGCGAGTGAAACCGGTCGTCGCGGCGGTTGCCAGGAAGCGTCTCCGCGCTGAGCTGGTAGGCGCGAGAGTTGAGGATGAGCCGCATCACGTGTTTAAGGTCATAGCCGCTCTGGACGAACTGGCTCTTGAGCAGGTTCATCAGCGCCTCGTTGGACGGCGGGTTGCTCTCGCGCAGGTCGTCCACCGGCTCCACCAAGCCCACGCCCATGAAGTGTTTCCACAGGCGGTTGACCATGGCGCCGGCAAACATCCCGCTGCCGGGCCCGGTCATCCAGTCGGCCAGCGCACCGCGAGGGTCGCCTTGCGGGGCCGCCTCCAAACGATCCAGCGGGCGCGCCGTCATCATCTGACCCGTGCGCGGCTGCCGCACGGCCGGGGGCTTGGCCTTCTGGCTGTCGCGCTGCCGGACAAGATCCGCAGCACGCTGACGCTCCTGCATGATTTGCTGCCGTTGCTTTTCGGCCTGTGCGGCCGGCAGCCCGGTCATTGACGCCTCGAGTTGTGCGGCCTTGGCTTCCGACTGCTCGATCTGCTTCGCGATTTGGAATTCGTCCTGCGAAAGCCCCACCAGCCGTGTGAAGCCGTCCTTGGGATTCACGCGGTCGAGCGTGACGCGGGAGAAGTACGCGGCGAAGTGGTAGAAGTCATCCTGCGTGTAGCGTTCCAACGGATGGTTGTGGCAGCGCGCACAGCCAATGCGCGTGCCCAGCAGCGCCTGCGCCGCCGAATCGGGCACCTCCGACTGTTCCGCCTGCCGATACTCGCCCAGCGTGGTGATGAAGTAGCCGACGGCGGGATGGTCGCGCACCGAGCCCTCGGCCGTCAGCAGCTCGCGCACGAGGCGATCCCACGGCTGGTTGGCCGCCACGCGCCCTCGCAGCCACGCATGAAACGCGCGCACGCCCTTGGCACCGCGCACGTCGTGGTCGCGCTCCACGCGGTTTTGCAGCAGGTCGGCCAGAATCAGCGTCCAGTAGTCGGCCCTTCGCGGGCTCTCCAGCAGCGCATCCACGAGGCGCGCGCGCTTGTCGGCTCGCGCATCGGCCAGAAAGGCCCGCACCTCCTCCGGTGTCGGCAGCGCGCCAGTCACATCCAGGCAGGCGCGGCGCAGAAACGTCGCGTCATCGCACGGAGGCGACGGAGGCAGATTGAGCGACTTGAGCTTGGCAAACACCGCATCATCCACCGCGTTGAGCCGGACGGCGAACGCCTCCGTAGGCACCGTTCCGGGCTGGGGTGCGACAAACCGCGCCACCGCCACGTGCCCGTTGAAATGCGCACGCACAGTGCTCTCGCCCGGACGCAGAAGGGTGGCTTCGCCGCGTGCGCTCACCGTCACGGTGGAACCGTCGTTCGAATACAACTGCGAGAGCCACGTGACATCGCGCACCGTGCCATTGTCGTAGTGCGCGCGCACCACCAACGTGCGGGTCTCGCCCGGTTTCAGGCGCGCGTCATGGGGGATGATTTCCAGCCGCGCCACGCGAGCCTCGCCGGCCAGAGGTCCGGGCGCGCCGGCTCGTGTCCAGTCCACGAACAGCCGATGATATGCCGACCCTCTCTCCATGCGCGTGCCGCCTTCGTGGGGCACGGCTCCAAGCGCCTTCTGGACGAACAGGCTTGCGTCGGGCTGCGCGAAATTAATGCGGCGCCCGCGCGACTCGCGAGTCAGCCGGGCGTGATCGGCGTCGGCATCAAAACCCCGCAGCGAGAGCATGAAGCCGTTTTGGCCCGAGAGCTTGCCGTGGCACGCGCCTTGGTTGCAGCCCAGCCGCGTGAGTGCGGGCACGATGTCCTCCAAAAATGACGGCGGCGCCCCTGCCGCCAGAAGCGGCATCCAAATCGCCACGAACGCCAGTTTGACCCAAGCCATGTTGCCCCTACAGACCAGAGGAGCTTCCTTCAAATTCAGCCCCGATGCAACGGCTTCCCACTTGGCCAGATTCTGTTGCGCCCTAAGGGGTGGCCGGCGGCTCGATGAACTCCCAACGCTCGCCGAAGAAGCCGGCGGTGGCGATGGCGCCGGGCCAGCGGGAGCTCGGCGGCGTGCGGAGGTCCACCACGGCCCAGTCGGGCAGCTTGGCGATCTGCCGGGCGTTGTTGAGATAATCGTACTCGCGGAAGGTGAAGCCCGAGTTCAGCACCACGTATTTCTTCGGGTTGAGCGGGTTCGGATAGATGAGCAGGGGCACGTGATGGGCGGCGGCGAAGTTCTGCGCG
>SYLI01000036.1 GCA_005809105.1 Verrucomicrobiales bacterium
CCCGACTTCGCCGAGGGGCGGTTCGACTCGCCGCTCTTCCGTAAAATCGCCGTCGTGTTCGTGCTCTTCATCGGCTTCTTTTACACCATGCCGCAGATGAAGGGTGCGGGCACCACGCTGGCCTACATTTTCCCGGGCCTGCCCTACTGGACGGGCGTGGTGCTGGTGGGTGCGGTGATCACGCTCAACGTCGCGCTGGGCGGCATGAAGGGCATCACCTTTGTGCAGGCGTTCCAGTACTGGGCAAAAATGTTCGCCATCTCCGTTCCCATCTTCGTACTCATGTCCGTGCACAGCCACTACGGAAACCATCTCCAAGCCAATCTGGTCAAACCCACCGCGGGAATGATCTCCGAAGGGGACGCCTCGACAACCTTGGAAACCGCCGCCGCTCTCCACCGGAAAGCGCTCCCTGAAAAAGCGCCCAAGGACGAAACTTGGATCAACCCCTTTGGCCCGCTCACCACCAAGGCCGCGAAGGCCGCCGGCCTGTCGACCGAGGAATCCAAACCCTATTCGCTGCTCTACACCTACTCGCTCATCATCGCCCTTGTCTGCGGCACGGCGGGCCTGCCGCACATCCTTGTGCGCTTTTACACCAACCCCGACGGCGTCGCCGCCAAGCGCACCACGATGTGGGTCATGATTCTCATCGGAGTTTTCTATGTCTTCCCCCCGGTGTTTGGCGTGCTCGGCCGCAACCTCATGCCCGACCTCTACAATGGGCTGGCCGGCGTGAAGGGCACCGATGGCATCGTGCTGCGCCTGCCCACCATCCTCTCCGAGCGCTACGGCCTCTGGGGCTCCATCCTCTCCGGCATCACCTGCGCGGGGGCGTTTGCCGCGTTCATGAGCACCTTCAGTGGCCTCTTGGTCTCCATGACGGGCGCACTGGCGCATGACGTGTATGGCCGCATCCTGCGCCCGCAGTCCACCGCCGACGAGCGAATGAGGATGTTCAAGATTTGCGCCGTGCTCTGCGGGGCCGGCGCCATGCTGCTGGGGTTTCTCGTGGAGAGTTTTGAAATCAACAAGATGGTCGGCTGGGCGTTTGCCATTGCCGCCACCAGCTACTTTCCCCTGCTCTTCCTCGCCACGTGGTGGCGGGGCATCACCATGAAGGGCGCGGCTTCCGGCATGCTGGTGGGCGGCACCTTGAGCCTTCTGGCTATCGCCAGCACTATGGTCGCCGACCAGGCATCATGGGCCGCCCCCCTCAAATCTTTCTATGCCACACATCCGCTGCTGCGCATTCTGGCTGAGCAGCCCGCCATCTGGGGCCTGCCCCTGGCCCTCACGCTCATGGTGGTCATCAGCAAACTCACCGCAAGGGACATCCCCGCCGACATCCGCATGAAGATGCTCGTGCTGCACGCGCCCGAAGAGTTGGGCCTCAAGCAGGAGTACATCCAGGAGCATCAAGAGGCGCACTGAGCGCCCGTGCGCATCACGGACTTGCTTTGCCTAGTCACCGTCCGCTGCTAGGCTGCGGCGCCATGGGTTTCGATTCCTTCCGTGATTTCGTTCACAAGCTGGATAGCGCGGGCGAACTCATCCGCGTCACCCAGCCCGTCGCCACCGAGCTTGAGATCACCGAGCTGGCCGATCGCGAAATGAAGAAGCCCGGTGGCGGCAAGGCGCTGCTCATCGAGAAGCCAGTCGTCAACGGCGTCCTCTCGCCCTTTCCCGTCGCCATCAACACGCTGGGTTCGCACAAGCGGATGGCGATGAGCTTGGGTGCAACTTCAGTGGATGCCGCCGCTGCGGAACTTGGCTCACTCATGAAAGCCAAGCCGCCGACTTCATTGCGCGAAACCATGAAGCTGCTTGGCCAGGCAATGGACTTGCGCCACGCGAAGCCCAAGCTCGTGAAGGATGGCCCGTGCAAGGAGGTCATCCACAAGTTCGACGCCCCGCCCACGCGCACCGAACCGTGGCCGAAGGCCGCCGACATCCTATCCCCAATCCGCAATCCCCAATCCGCAATCGCGTCACCCACCCTGCTGAATCTCCCCATCCTCAAATGCTGGCCCTTGGACGGCGGACGTTTCATCACGCTCCCCTGCGTCGTCACACACGACCCCGACACCGGCGAGCGCAACGTCGGCATGTATCGCATCCAGATTTATGACGAGCGCACCACCGGCATGCACTGGCAGCTTCAGAAGGTCGGCGCGCGCCACGGCCGCCGTTATTACGAGACCGGCACGCGTATGCCCGTGGCCATTTTTATCGGCGGCGATCCCGTGTTCACCTTCGCCGCCACCGCACCGCTGCCTGATGGCATCGATGAGTTCCTGCTTGCGGGTTACCTGCGCAAGCAATCTGTCGAACTCGTCAAGTGCGAGACCAACGACCTCGAAGTCCCTGCCAACGCCGACTTCGTCATCGAAGGCTACGTGGATCCCACCGAACCGTTGCGCGACGAAGGCCCCTTCGGCGACCACACCGGTTACTACACCCTCCCAGAGCCCTATCCAGTCTTTCACGTCACTGCCATCACGCACCGCAAAGACGCCATCTATCCGGCTACCATTGTTGGGATGCCCCCGATGGAAGATTTCTACATCGGCGGCGCGTCCGTGAAACTCTTCCTGCCCATTTTTAAGTTGAACTTCCCCGAGATTATGGACATTGCGCTCCCTGCCGAGGGCGTGTTTCACAACCTCGTCTTCGTGAGCATCAAGAAGACTTACCCGATGCAGGCCTACAAGATCATGCACGGCCTTTGGGGCATGGGGCAGATGATGTTCAGCAAATACATCGTGGTGGTGGACGACGATGTGGACGTGCACAACACCCGCGAAGTGCTCTTTCGCCTGTGCGCCAACACCGATCCGCAACGCGACAGCCTTTTCACCAAAGGCCCGTCCGACGTGCTCGACCATGCGACGAGCGAAATCTCCAGCGGCAGCAAACTCGGCATGGATGCAACGAAGAAACTCCCCGGCGAAGGATTCAAGCGCCCCTGGCCACCGCTCATCAAGATGGATGCTGCGGTGAAGGCGAAGATGGAAGCGCTTTTTAGCCCGTAACAGAGGGCACCCCCTGCGGGGGGCGATATGGCTTCGCCGGTGGGCGCAAGCGCCCATTCTCCTAGGCGCAGCCCCTCCTGCGGAGGGCAATACGGCTTCGCCGATGGGTTCACCCCCTATCGCCGCACCGCAGGTGCCACCCCCTTGCGGGCAAGAGAGGGTGAGTGTAGCCTCACTGCGAATGCATTCATTACGCGCTTGGGTTGTCCTCCTGCTCTGGGTTGGGCTGATTCCAGCAGCGGCCGCGCCAAGGCCCCTCAAAGTGTTCATCCTCGCCGGGCAGTCGAACATGGAGGGGCAGGCGGTGGTGGATCTGGACGGCAAGGATTACAACCATGGCCGTGGCACACTTGCCGCGTTGATGCGCGACCCCGCCAAGGCACCCACCTTCAAGCACCTCAAAAACGGACAAGGCGATTGGGCAACGCGCGAGGATGTGTGGGTGCGCTATCAGCGCGAGCGCGGGCCCTTGCTGGCGGGGCCACTGGCCATTGGCTTCGCAGTCTATGGCGGGCGACATCACTTTGGCCCTGAACTGCAATTTGGCCATGTCGTCGGGAGGCACCTTGAGAATCAGGTGCTGCTCATCAAGACCGCGTGGGGCGGAAAAAGTCTCTACACGGATTTCCGCCCACCCTCGTCGGGTGGTGAAGTGGGCAAGTATTACACCTTGATGATGGCCCAAGTGCGCGAGGCACTCGCGAACTTGAAGAGGGAGTTTCCCGGCTACGACGGCGGCGGCCATGAAGTCGCAGGCTTTGTCTGGTATCACGGCTGGAATGATGGGGTGAACCCCAAGACCGCCGTGCCGGAATACGAGACCAATCTGGTGAACCTGATTGGGGACGTGCGCAGGGAACTGCGCGCACCCAAGCTTCCGGTCGTCATCGGCGAACTGACCGGGCCGTGGGTCAAGGCGCCGCCCGAATGGACAAAGTTGCGCGAGGCTCAGGCTGCCGCCACCCAGCGGCCGCAGTTCAAGGGCAACGTCCTCTTTGTTGAGACCCACGACTTTGTCCGCAAGCCCGAAGACTCGCCCAACCCCGGTCATGGTCATCATGAGTTCGGCAATGCAGAAACCTATTTCCTTGTCGGTGATGCCTTGGGAAAAGGGATGGTGCGGCTGATGCAGCCCAATTCCCCGGCAGGCGAGTAAACGGCTTCCATCGAAGGCTGGAGAATGAGCATCCGGACACTAGCCAATCAAATGCGCGTTTGGTTGAGTCGGCCTTGCGCGCACGTTGCCGTCCTGAATGGGCGGAGAATTCCGCCGAAAGATGGAGGCGCATTTTCCCGTGGAAGCCCCCGGACAAACCCTTTGACAAATCCCCTTCACGAAGCGCACTAATCCCACAGAATCCACCCATGAAGACAACACTGATGTTTGTTTCGCTTTTGGTCGGCACGGCCGTTCCGACTTGCAACACAAATGCCGCACTCGATACGAATCGCATCGCGACCATCACCGGCCTGCCCGGGACGTGGAACGCCGCCGAGGGTGTGTTCAAGGTTTCCGCGCCGCGCAATGACGTGCCGGTGAAGGTGGATGAGTGGAAGATGCCGCCGTTCATGGGGCTGACTTCGTGGGCGGCGTTTCAGGCGGGCAGGAAAGCCGAGGCAATGGTCATGGGCGACCTCGTGTTGTTCGAGGATGAGGTCAATCCCGTGATGAGCGCCGCGCCGCTCATGGAGGCGTTTGCCGCAAAGGCGCAGGAGAAGGACGGCATGGTGAAGTTCGTCTTCGGCCGCGTGACGCGAATGGAGTGCGGCTGCGAGATCGGCAAGGAAATGGGAGTGAACACATGGGCCAGTTTCGGCGGCACGGATGACAACGCCGTGGTGGACGGCGACATTGCGTGTCAGGAGAACGAGTTGCAGACCGTGCTCAAGAGCCTGCGCGCGTCAAGCATCCACATCGTGGCGATTCATCATCACATGATCGGCGAATCGCCGCGCTATGTGTTCCTGCACTATTGGGGACGCGGCAAGGCGGCGGAGCTGGCACAGGCCGTCAATCTGGCGCGCGGCGAAAAAACCAAGGCGGCGGCGCTCGCGCGACCCGCAACCGCCGAGGCCATCAACTTTGACTCTGCCGAGGTGGGCAAAGCTCCGCCCGGCTGGACACTCACCAAGACCGGGCAAGGCCAGCCGAAATGGAACGTTGAGCGCGACACTTCCGCGCCGAGCAAGCCCAACGTGCTCAAACAATCCGGCGAGGCCGCTTATCCGGTTGCGTTCAAGGACGGCACGAATCTCAAGGACGGTTTTGTCGAGGTGAAGTTCAAGACGCTCAGCGGGGAGGAAGACCAGGCCGGCGGCGTGGTCTGGCGCGCGAAAGACGCCGACAATTACTACATCGCCCGCGCCAATGCGCTGGAGGACAACGTGCGCATCTACCATTTCGTCAACGGCAGGCGCACGCAGTTTAAGGGCGTCAACATCAAGGTCGCGCCAAATCAGTGGCACACGCTGCGGGTGGAGTTTGCCGCCAACACGTTCAAGGTCATCTTCAATGGCAAGCACCTGTTTGACGCGCAGGACGCGACGTTTAAAGAGGCCGGCAAGGTGGGTGTGTGGACAAAGGCCGATAGCATCACATTGTTCGATGACTTCAGCCACGGCGCAAAATGAAGCGGCGTATTGTGGCAGGCGTCGTCCTGTTCGCGCTGACGCCGCGTTGCTTCGCGCCACCGCCGCTGGTGACGGGCGATGTGCCGACGGCGGACAAGGGCCGGTTCGAGTGGTACACCGGCGCGCGCTATCAAGAGAGCCAGAGCGGCAAGCCGCAGCGCCTGCTGCCCTTTAGCGAGCTGGTCTATGGTCTTAGCGATCGGCAGGAGCTGACATTCGAAACGGCGGGCTTGAGCGAAGGCGGACATTACGGCCTGCGAGATTCGGTGGTGGGCACCAAGTATCTGCTCCTCCGCGAAGGGGCGCGAAACCCCGGACTGGCAGGCTCCTTTGAGATCAAGCTGCCCACGGGCAGTGAATCGCGCGGGCTGGGCAGCGGCGAGTTTGATTACGAGCTGCGCTTGCGCGCACAGAAAACCTGCGGCTGGTTCACGGGCATCGGCAACCTGGGCCACACGCTCTTGACCGACTCGGAGTTGAATGGCGAGAGAACCCACAAGATGAATTCGTGGCTGGCGTCCTTCGCCCAGGAATATCAGGTGGGCCCGCGAACCAAGTTGCTCTCGGAAGTGTACTTTGTGAGCCGCGAGGAAGCTGCCG
>SYLI01000037.1 GCA_005809105.1 Verrucomicrobiales bacterium
TCCCTTCACCCGCTCCAATTTTTTCCCCTCAATAGAATCAATGGTTTAGAGATTTCAACTCCTCAGAAAATGGCTCTAGTGACAACACCTCTACCATTGTCAGGGGCGTTTGATGAAGTCTGAATCGCGCAATGGCATCTGAACTACGAAACCATTGAGCCGTGGCTGGCGAAGGAATTCGCCAGCGAACTCCCGAGCGATTCTTCCAAGGATTTCCTCGTGCAGAAGATGACCTTTGGCCGCAAGGACAAGCAGGTGGACAAGACGACCCTCCATTACAACGCGCGCATCACGCTCACCGGCATCCCGCTCGAAGCCTGCGATTACGTGGTGAACGGCAAGCCCGCTCTCGAATGGATCATGGAGCGCTACCAAATCACCGTGGACAAGGATAGCGGCATCAAGAACGACCCGAACGATTGGGCGCGCGAACATAACCAGCCCCGCTACATCCTCGACCTGGTCGTCGCCTCGCTGCCAACGCTCAACGAGCGGAATTGAAGCACCCGACCCCGAACATACGTTGGGGGCTCTTTCTTTCCACTTCCCCTAGGGATAGTGGAAAGAAAGAAAATGGGGTGATCACTGATCTCGCCGAGCGTCTGCTGCTTGCGAGGAAACGGTGACTGACGTCTGGAAACGCCCCTAGGCTGAAGGGCCCGCCCGCCTCCCAACTTAGAGCGGGCGCACGACGGAGATGTTGCGGTAGTAATCCAGCAGTGTGGCCAGCGAGCCCACGCCTCCTCCCATCCCGCTTTTCTTGATGCCACCGTAGGGCACTCCGTGAACCACGACGTTGTGCGCGTTAATCCAGCCGTTGGCCGATTCAAAGGACTCGGCCACGCGCCGGCAACGCGCAAGGTCAGTGGACCAAACGCTGTTGCCCAGTCCGTAATCGGTGGCATTGGCCAGCCGCACGCCCTCGGCCTCGTCTTTGAAGGGCGCCAGATACGCCACCGGCCCGAAGATTTCCTCGCGCGCCGCGACGTTGTCCAGTGAACCCGCCAGCAGGGCCGGTTTGACAAAGAAGCCGTTGCGGCCGGGCACCGTCGCCGCCCCGCCGGGCAGCACCCGCCGCGCACCACCCGTCTCACCCTTCTCCAGATAGCCCAGCACCCGCCGACGCTGTTTTTCGCTGACCAACGGCCCCATCTGTGTTTGCGCATCCATCTGATGGCCGATGGCGACGGCCTGCATCCGCGTCGCACACTCGTCGACAAGCTTCTCGTAGATGTCCTTCTGGATGAGCCAGCGCGTGGCATCGCAGCACACCTGCCCGGCGTGAAAGGTGATGGCCTGCACGAGTTTCTGGGCGACCGCCGGGATGTCCACGTCGTTAAACACCACTGCCGCGCCCTTGCCGCCCAGCTCCAGTTTGACCGGCACCAGATTGGCGCCGCACTTAGCCGCGATCTCGCGCCCCACCTCGGGCGATCCCGTGAAACTCATCCGCCGCAGCCCCGAATGGCTGGCCAGCGCTGCGCCGGCCGTTTCGCCCATGCCCGGCACGACGTTTAACACCCCGTCCGGAAAGCCCAGTTCCCGGGCGAGGAAACCGATGTACAAGGTCGAAAGGGGCGTGTCCTCGGCGGGCTTCACCACGCAGGTGTTGCCGGCGGCCAGCGCAGGTGCAATGCCCCAGCCGCACAGCAGCAGCGGGAAATTCCAGGGAATGATGAACCCGCACGGGCCCCAGGCATGACGCACCACGGCTGCTTCGTGGCCCTTGACGGCGATGACGGTGCGCATCTCCAGATTCTGCGCCAGGGAGGCAAAGTACCGCAGCGTATCGACAAAGTTCTGCACGTCGTCGGCCGCCTGCGCGAGCACCTTGCCGCAATCCAGCGATTCAATCTGGGCGAGGATGGGCTTGCGCGCCTCCGCCGCGTCGGCCAGCCGATGCAGAAAGACGCAGCGCTCGTTGACGGGCATCCGCGCCCAGTCGCTCTTCGCGAAGGCGTGCGCGGCGGCATCCACGGCGTGGTTCACATCGGCCGCCGTGAGGCGGGCCACGCGGGCCAGAACGGCGCCGGTTCCCGGATCCACCGTCTCGAACACCCCGTCATCAGAGGCGAAGACTTCGCGCCCTCCCACCACACCGCCAATCTTGGCCTTGGAGAGGAACGCGCTGACCTCCGGCAACAAGGCCGGAGCTGCAATCGGATGGGAGGCGAGTGTCATAGGGATTGCCCGGAATAGTGGCGGCAGTGGCACTGTGGCGTCAAGGCCAGTGCGTGTTTGCGCCTGCGCGAAAATGCGATAGGCTCCACTCATGCGCGCGCTGGCTCTCTGCCTCTCTGTCGTGGCGTGGGTGTGCGGCTGCGGCCCCACCAATCCGGCGCCCGTTCCCACGGCTGCCGGGCCCCCACCCGAGCTGTTCACGGCCGAGGTGGTGACCAACGGGCCCGCGCAGTTTGCGGCACAAACCATCGCCAAACGCCATCGGTTTGCGCGGCCCAATCTGGGTGTGCAGACGGTTCTTGAAAAGCGCGGCGCCGTCCGCTTGAACCTGTTTGGGGATGTGAGCTTCGACGCCGTCATCACCGAATGCAGCACGCAGTTCGTGGGCGTGAAGTCCGGGCAGGCGGTTCCCGCCGCCCTCAAAACCAAAGACCCCGATGAGCAGTTGCTTCTAAAACTCGCCGCGCGGGGCCATCTCAAGGACGATCCCCGTTCCATGGTGGACCTGGTGTTTCATGACGGCAAACTCACCGGCACGGTGACGGCGCCAGCCCAACGACAGTTCATCATCAGCCATCTGGGCGGTGGCGTGCATGCTATCATCGAGACCAAGCCCGTGACGCCGCAGGGCGATTGAAATTGGGGGAGCTTGTCAGCCGGCGGCTCCGTAGGTTACTAGTCTGCTGTGCAATTGCTCCGATGCCGCTGGGTGGCCTGTCTCGCGCTGGCGACGGTCGCCTGCCAGCCGCGCCCCCGTGATACGGCCGCCGCGAACGTCCACTCATCCCCACCTCCTGACATCGCTATGCCTCGGCTGGTATTGGCCAAGGCCTTGGAACTGCATGAGGATGGGCGGGCCTGTCTGGCAGATCAGAACCAGACATTCACCGGAACGGTGATGGACGAGTATGAGGTCGACGGCGCACTGGCCGTCATCGAAACTCCCTACCGTGAAGGCCAGCCGCACGGTATTTCCATGTGGCGTTATCCCACCGGGCAAGTCGCCGGTTCGCTGACGTACCGCGAGGGGCTCGCGACCGGCAACGAAATCTGGTGGCATCAAGGTGGCCAGAAAAAGAGCCAGTCGCACTATGAGAAGGGGTTGCTGGAAGGCAACGCGACGGGCTGGCACACCAATGGTCAGGTGGAATGGCAGGCGAACTGGCGGGCGGGCAAAGCAGAAGGCGATTACACCCAATGGAACGCGCAAGGCGGGCGGCGCGTCCTGCGATCCTACAAGGACGGAGCGCGCGAGGGCGTGGAGACGCATTGGTTTACCAACGGCAAACGCTCGCTGCAAATCCATTGGCGCGCCGGCGCGAGGCACGGAGAGCAGAGTGATTGGTATCCCACCGGTCAGCCCATGAGCGTGACGCCGTATTCCGAGGGCGTGCAGGATGGCCTGGCCACCGGTTGGCATGCCAGCGGCGAAGTCGCTTTCAAAACCACCTACCACAAAGGCAAGCCCGTCCGGCGCCAAGAATGGGCAAAGGACGGGCAGGCCATCGACTTGACAGCCGAAGGCTGGGCTGCCGACGGCTCGCCCATCAAACCCTGAAGGCGCCCGGCCCCGCGCGCTTCGACATTGCCCCCGCCCTCGCGGCCCGCTAATTGTCGCCAGTGGACTGGTCTCCCGGATGCTGGCGCTCCCTGCCAATTGAGCAGCAACCCTGCTATGAGGACGGCGAGGCGCTGGGCAGGGTGCTGACGCGCGTGCGCGCGCTGCCGCCCTTGGTGGTGCCGGGCGAAATTGACACCCTGCGCGGCCGGCTGGCGCAGGCGGGCAAAGGACAGGCGTTTCTGCTGCAGGGCGGGGACTGCGCCGAACGCTTTGCCGACTGCACGCGCACCGCCATCGAAGCCAAGCTTAAGATTCTGATGCAGATGAGCCTCGTGCTCACGTGGGGCGCGCGGATGCCCGTGGTGCGCGTGGCGCGCATGGCCGGACAGTACGCCAAACCGCGCTCGCAATCCACAGAGCAAGTCAACGGACAGGCCCTGCCGGTGTACCGCGGCGACAGCATCAACGACATCGCACCCCATCCAGAGGCGCGCCGCGCCCAACCCGAACGCCTGCTGGAGGCGTACTACCGATCGGCCGCCACGCTCAACTTTGCGCGCGCGCTGCTCGATGGCGGCTTTGCCGACCTGCACCATCCCGACCATTGGGATCTGGGCTTTGTGCGCTGTGGCGATCAGCGGGCCGTTTACAACGACCTCATCGAGCGGATGCTCGACGCGGTAAACTTTGTCGAGTCCACCGGCGCGGCCGGCAATGAGTCCTTGCGCACGGTGGAGTTGTTTTCCTCGCATGAGGCGCTGCTGCTGCCCTACGAAGAGGCGCTCACCGTGAGCGTGGACGGCCGCTGGTACAATCTGGGCGCGCATATGCTGTGGATTGGCGAACGCACACGCCAGCTTGACGGCGCCCACGTGGCCTACGCGCGCGGCATTGAAAACCCAGTGGGGATCAAGATCGGCCCCTCGATGACGCCCGACGCGCTCCTCATGCTCCTCGAGGCGGTAGAACCAGCCAACCGCCCAGGCCGCGTGGTGCTCATCACGCGCATGGGTGCCGACGCTGCCGCAAGCCGGTTGCCGCCGCTCATCGCTGCAGCCGCGCGCGCCGGTCGGGCCGAGGCGTGGGCATGCGATCCTATGCACGGCAACACCGTCACCACGCCGCAGGGCGTCAAGACCCGCCGCTTTCACCAGATTCTCTCCGAGCTGGAGACCACCTTTGACGCCCACCAAGCCGCCGGCAGCGTGCTGGCCGGCGTGCATTTCGAGCTGACCGGCGACGACGTAACTGAGTGCACTGGCGGGCCGCAGGAACTCTCCGACGCCGACCTCTCGCGCCATTATCAAACGCACTGCGACCCGCGCCTCAACTACGCGCAGAGCCTGGAGATGGCCTTTCGACTGGCGCACCGGCTGCGGCAACATCGCCTCTCACGGGGATGATCGCACTCGTTCGCAAACTGATTTGGAGCGCGGGAGCGGCTGCGATCGTGCTGGCGCTGGCGTGGCTCATCGTGGTGTGGGCAAATCCTTCGCGCACGAATTATCAGCAGGCGGCGCCCAAGCCGGTGCTGACGCCGGCCTCGCAGCAGCCCCAGGCGTATTCGCCCCGAAGTTTTGCGGCGGGCGAGCGAGCGGACTACGTCATCAAGTTTCTCAAGGTGCCCATCGGTCGTGGAACCTTCGAAGTCAAACCGCACGCCAAGGCCGCCGACCCCTGGGAATTTGAAATGCGCATGCAGTCGCACGGCGACCTCATTTCATATCATGTGCGCTCGACCATGGAGCCCTCGTTCCTGAGGCCCTCGCACTATCACAGCGTTCAGAAGGACCGCGCGCCGCGCACCGTGGAGCTGCGCTTTGATCCCCGCAGCAACACCGTGCAGCGGCTG
Source organism: Verrucomicrobiales bacterium (assembly GCA_005809105.1). Taxonomy (GTDB): domain Bacteria; phylum Verrucomicrobiota; class Verrucomicrobiia; order Limisphaerales; family UBA1100; genus SYLI01. The sequence goes on from SYLI01000037.1 coordinate 5,595, forward strand.
CTCAATGGCGGCATGGATGGCCCACCCCGCCCGCTGCCCGCACGGGTTTGTGATCCGCTGAGCATGATCTACCGATTCCGCGAAATGGACTTTGCGTCGGGGCAAACCGTGGGCTGGAGCGTCACCGATGGCAAAGGGACGTTTGACATGAAGGTGGCGATTTTGGGACGCGAAGAGATTGAGATTGGCGGGCGGGCACTTCGCGCCATCCGCGTGGAGCCGCAACTGGGGCAATTCCACGGGGTCTTCCACGAGCGGCCCGATTCGAAGCTGCAGATTTGGTTCAGCGACGACGCCTACTGCATCCCGCTACGGATTCAGTCGCGTTTCCATCTGGGCGACTTCGTGGTGGAACTGGAGCAATACCACCGCCCCGCGCCCGCCCGATCACCCTGACTAGCTCGCGCCGGTCAACCGCGCAGCATCAGCAGCACGCACACCAACGCGAAAGCTGCCGTGCCGCCCGTAAGGCACACGAAGAAAACCTCAATTGGCTTGAGCCCAAATCTCATCCCATCCTGCACAGCAATCCTGATGCCAATGAGACAGAGGCAACGAACTCCTCTCTAGCCCAACTCACTCATAGTCCCACTTTTGGATCCACGGATCCTGAGTCTCCTGCTGGTAGCGCTTCAGCCTGGATTTGTAGTCGGAGAGCACGGCGGCGTGCTTGGGGTCGGAGGCCAAGTTGCGGGTTTCATGGGGATCGGCGACCAGGTCATAGAGCTCAAACTGCGGCCGGTGCACGTATTGCCTCACCGACTTGCGGCCGTAGGGAGCGTCCAGCCCCAGTTTCCACTGCGCCTGCCATGAGGGGGCGTCCCACAAGTCGGATGCAAAGGGGAATGGCAGCGGGTGCGCGAGGTTCCAGATGAGCTTGTACTGGCGGCCGCGCACCACGCGCATGGGATAGTACATCTGGATTTCGTGGAAGGTGTGGCTGGCAAAATGGAAGTCCCATCCCGGGGGATTATCCTTCGCCAACAAAGGCAGCAACGTGCGCCCGTGGAACCGGTAGGGTCCGCCCTTCGCACCCTTTCCGGCTGCCGCCACCGCCGCGGGCTTGGCCGCGCCCTGTGCCGCGTCAAGGCCGCCGGCAAAATCGAGCAATGTGGGAGTGACATCGGCCAAGCTGATCATTGCTTCGCTGTTTGCGCCTCGAACCTTCGCGTAGGGATTATGCATCAGAAACGGAACGCGCAGCCCGGGCTCGTACACCGTCGTCTTGGCGCCCGCAAACGCCATGCCGTGATCGCTGGTGAAGATGAGGAGCGTGCGCTCCCATTGGCCCGATTTCTTGAGCAGTTCAACGAGCCGTCCCAGCCCCTGATCCACGCGAGAGACACTCTGATAGTACTGCGAGAGTTCCGCGCGCGTCTGCGGAGTGTCCGGAAGGAAGGCGGGCACGGGCACTTTGGCGGGCTCGTAAAACACCTCGCGCACCCCGAGGTGCTCGCCGCGGTCGGGCCGGTTGCCAAAACGGTTGGGCGTGTGCGCAAGCTCCGTGGCATTGCCACCGCCGCGGTGCGGATCTGCCGTAGCGAAGTGGAGAAAGAAGGGCCGGGGATCCTTGGCCTTGAGGAAGGCTTCGCATTGGTCTGCCATCTCGACCGGATTGCGCCCCGTGCCCGGCAGCTTCAAGTCGAAAAGATAAACCTCCTCGGGCCCGTTGTGATGCTTGCCAATGCGCGCCGTACGATAGCCCATCCGGCCCAGCATCACCGGCAGGGTTTGCACCCACGGATGGCTGCTAAACTTGTGGTAGTCGTGCTGGTGCCCGTAATGACCATTGCGATGATTGTGCAGGCCCGAGAGCAGCACCGACCGGCTGGCGCTGCAGCTGGCCGTGGTGCAAAACGCCTGGCGGAACACAATCCCCTCTCTCGCCAGACGGTCGGCATTGGACGTGAGGGCCACCTGGTCACCGTAGCACCCCAGCGTGGTTCCTAAATCGTCGCCCACGAAAAGCACAATGTTCCGCTCCGCCGCCGCGGCCAGCAGAGGCAGGGCTGCCCCTAAGACGACTGCACGCCACACGCCGCGAGCCCACCGCTGCAGCCAATGTCTCATTGTTTAAGAAAGGCGAGGAGGTCGGCCAGTTCCTGTCGCGTCATGGTCTTCTCCAGCTCGTTGGGCATCAGCGAAAGCGCGCTGGCCCGCAGCGTTTTGAGGTCGCCCCGCGCCACGGTCTTCGACAACCCCAGCGGCATACGCAGCGTCAGGCTCTCGGGGGTCTGCGCGACTAGGATGCCGCTCACCGACTCTCCGTCCCGTGTTTCCATCTCATAAAGTGTGTATCCAACCACCACCTCGTGGTTGGGCACGAGGATGTGCAGCAGCAAGGTTTCTGCGGGCTGGTTTCGCAGGCCAGTGAGATCCGGGCCCACCGCATGGCCCTTGCCGGCGTGCGTGTGGCAGGTGATGCACGCCTTCTGAAATACGGCTGCGCCCCGCGCGCCATCTGCCTTCATCAAGAGCACGTCCTTGTGCGATTGAAACACCTGCTGCCGGTCGCCAGAGTCAATCTTGTCAAAGAGCACCTTGGCGCGCGGCCCCACCTTGGGATCCTTGTTTTGCAACAGGCTGCCACGCCGCGCAGGCGTCAAAGCCACCGGCGCCACCACGCCCGACTCCAGCGCGTCCACGAGCGCCGGAAGAAACGCCGCGCGAGAGAGCATCGCTGCCAGCACGGCTTCGCGCACCTCGGGCAGATAGGCCTGCCAGCGCTGCCGATCCAGCAATGCCCTTGCGCCCGCGACATCCACCGTAGCCGCGATGGCCTTCACGGCAGCAACCTGCAGGGCTGTGGGTTCGTTGGGCCTCAGCATCGCCAGCAGTGCTGGGCGCGCCTCGTCGGGGGGTGCGAGGGCGAGCAACTCCACCGCCGCAATCCGCGAGGCCGGGGAACCTGCTGCATCCGAAACCGCCGCACCGGCCAGCGCGAATACTCGCTGCACATTTCGCTGTGCGCTTGCTTCCCCACTGGACCATCGTGCGATGGTCGTCGAGTTCGCCTCTTTCGTCACCCGGGATTGCGCGCCCGCAGCCAGTCCGGCCAAGAGCGCCATCTGCTCGCGGCCGCGCCAGCGCGCGCCAGCATCCAGATGCGTCGCCAGCACTTTTCGCACCGCCTCCTCTGGCTCTTTTAGCGCGACCATCCTTCCCAACGGTTGCAGTGCTTCCGCCATGTCCGGGAGCGGATTTTTCCCCGATGCCACTAGCGCCTCGAGCAGCTTGAGCGGCTCGCCAGTCCCCGAGAGCACCGCAGCGCGTGTCCACACATCGTCCGGGGCGCCCGCCAAGATTGCCGCCATCGCATGAAGGTCTTCCGGCACTGCCGCCCCATTCCACCGGAGCGCGCATTGGAAACGCACATGGGGGTCGGCATCTTCCGCTAGGGCACGGATGGCCTTGAGAACCGTGTCGGGCGGCGCGGGAATGGCCGCGGAGAGTTTTAATCCCCCCTCGCGCACGCGAGGGTGCGCGTCGCCCAAGGCAGCCAGCAGCCGCGCTTCGTTTAATTGCCCCAGTTGAAGCCGCAGCACGCGCGCCTCGGCTGTCTTGCCCACCATGGCAGGTACCCGCTCGCCGGCTTCGCGCAACAGTCGCTGAGCCGTGTTTCGCACCCAGCCCCTGGGCGATTCTTGCGCGGCGAAGAGTTGCTCCGGGCTTGCCCCGGCAAGACTCGTGGGGCGCGCAGCCTCCTTGCGATTCTCGGCAAGAACGCGCCAGATGCGGCCCTGCGCCTTGCCGGCGTTAAAATCGAGCCGCCCCCGCACGGCTTCGGGCAGGTACACGGGATGGTCGATGTACTTGCGGTACATGTCGCAGATGTAGAGCGCGCCATCGGGGCCGTTGGCGGCGAACACCGGCCGGAACCACTGGTCGGGTGAGGCGAGAAACTCGCGCCCCGGCTCGGCCACCTTTGCCGCAAACGTGCCCCCGGCGCGCGAGAGCACCTGCCTCTGCACAAGATTCTGGGCGGGCTCGCAGATGAACGCGTTGCCGACGTGGGCCGGGGTGAGCGAGTCGCCATCGAAAATCACAATGCCGCAGGCGGCCGTGAAGGTGCCCGTGTGCTGGCTGTTGATGAGGGTGGGGTGAAAGCTCGCGGCCGTCGTGTCGGGGCTCAGCGGCCAGACGCGGCTGGCGACACCCGGCGCGGCCGCATCATGCACCGAATCGGCGAATGTGAAGTGGGGGTGTCGCTGCAATTGTCCCGGCAACAGTATGACGTGCTGGAGGGGATTGCGGTTGGAGCAGACGAAACGGTTGCCCCATGGATCGAACGCCAATCCGAACTGGCCTTCGCCGGTGAGCGGCTGAAACTCCAAGGTGTCGGGGTGGAAGCGCCCGTCATTCTTTGCCATTTTCACCGCGGCCCGCCCGGGGTGTTGCGGCGAGGAGACTTCCGCGCTGGTGAGCCCGCTCGTCACATACATCCAGCCGTCGGCCCCCAGCGTGGGATGCGCCACGCGCAGTTGCTCGCTGCTGCTCTTGACGCCAAAGCCGGTGAGCACCACACGGCGAACATCGGCACGCCCGTCGCCATCGGTGTCCTTGAGATAGAAAATGTCGGGGGCGCAGGTGACAAACACCCCGCCGCGCCAGCAGGCCACGCCGTTGGGAAAGGTGAATCCGTCGGCGAACACGGTGCGCTTGTCGTAGCGCCCGTCCGCGTTGGTGTCCTCCAAAAGCGCGATGACGCCCGCAGTGGGGGGCGCCGCCGGGCCGACGTGCGGGTAGCCGCGGTTCTCCACGACATACATTCGCCCGCGCTCGTCGAAGCAAAGGGCCACGGGATCCACCACCTCCGGCTCGGCCGCCGCCACCTCGATATGCAGTCCCTTCTCCAGTTGGAACTGTTTCAACGCCTGCGGGGGCGTCTGCGCGCCGGGATCCGCGCCCAGCCCGCACGCCCCCAGCAAGAGAAAAAGAGCCGCGCGCTTCATGAGGGTGAATTGGTTGAGAAGAGCCTGCCATGCCTCTCCCCGCGGGCAAGCCTCAATTGGCGCCGATCCGTATTGCCAAGCGCAGGCCTTGGGAGAATAACTGCGGAGGTCGCACCTCGCGTGGACACGCACTCATGAAAGCGCTCGTCAAACTCCGATCCGAACCGGGCCTCTGGCTGGCCGACGTGCCCGAACCTTCGCCCGGCATCAACGACGTCCTCATTCGCGTGGACCGAACCGGCATCTGCGGCACCGACCTGCACATCTACAAATGGGACGCGTGGGCGCAAAAGACCATCCCTGTGCCGATGGTCGTGGGCCATGAGTTCGTGGGCGAGGTCGTGACCGTCGGCTCCAACGTGAACGACTTCCATCCCGGCGACATCGTGAGCGCTGAGGGCCACGTCGTCTGCGGGCGCTGCCGCAACTGCCTCGCGGGGCGTCGGCATCTTTGCAAGGACACCAGCGGCATCGGCGTGAACCGGCCCGGCGCGTTTGCCGAATTCATCAGCGTGCCGATGACCAACGTCTGGCATCACAAGCCCGACATTGACCGCGATGTGGCGGCGATCTTTGACCCATTCGGCAACGCGGTGAACACGGCGCTGTCCTTCGACCTGCTCGGTGAGGACGTGCTCGTCACCGGCGCAGGGCCCATCGGCATCATGGGTGCGGCGGTGGCCAAGCACGCCGGCGCGCGATTCGTGGTCGTCACGGACGTGAACGACTACCGGCTCGCGCTTGCAAAGCAGATGGGTGCCGACGTCGCCGTCAACGTGCAGCGCGAGAGCTTGAGTGATGTGCAGCGCCGACTCGGCATGAAGGAGGGATTCGACGTGGGCCTCGAGATGTCGGGCAACCCGGCCGCGTTCCGCACGATGATCGAGCAGATGTGCCACGGCGGAAAAATCGCGATGCTCGGCATCCCGTCCGAGCCGATGCCCATTGACTGGAACAAGGTGATTTTTAACATGCTCACGATCCAGGGCATTTACGGACGCGAGATGTATGAGACGTGGTATAAGATGACCGTGATGCTCGAAGGCGGGTTGGACATCCGCCCGGTCATCACCCACCGGTTCCACTTCACGAAATTTGAGAAGGGTTTCGAAGTGATGACGACGGGCCAGTCGGGCAAGGTGATTCTGAACTGGACGTGAACGCCGCGTTTCTCAGGCAACCGCGTGCTTCCGCGCTGCTCTCGCTCATCGGCAACACGCCGCTCGCGCCGCTGCGCTTCGAACCCGAGGGCGTGACGATCCACGCCAAGTGCGAGTTCCTCAATCCGAGCGGCAGCGTGAAGGACCGCCTCGCCAGGCACGTGCTGCTCGACGCCGAGGCGCGCGGCTTGTTGCGGCCCGACTCGACCATCGTCGAGTGCACGAGCGGCAACACCGGCATCGCACTCGCGATGGTCGGCGCGGCGATGGGCTGTCGCGTGACCATCCTCATGTCCAGCGGCGCGAGCGAGGAACGCCGCCGGCTCATCCGCAGGCTCGGCGCGGAACTCATCCTCTTCGAAAGCGCGGGCCGCTATCAGACCGGCATCGAGATGTCGCGAGAGATGGCCGCGCGCGACCCGCGCATCTTCCTTCCGCGCCAGTTCGAGAATCCCCTCAACGTCGAGGACCACGAGCACGGCACCGGCTTGGAAATCCTCCGCCAGACCGGCGGGCGTGTGGACGCCTTCGTCAGCGGCTTCGGCACCGGGGGCACGCTGGCGGGCTGCGGCAAGGCCATCAAGGCCGCCTGCCCGCAGGCGCGCATCATCGCGATGGAACCCGCCGAGCAGGCGCTGCTCGCGGGCGAATGTCCGTGCTGCCACTTCATCGAGGGCGTCGCGGACGGCTTCATCCCGCCGCTGCTGCGCGGCGCGCCGCTCGATGGCGAAGTGAAGGTGAGGAGCGCCGACGCGATGGCGATGGCGCGCCGGCTCCATCGCGAATTCGGCCTGCTTGTAGGCACCAGCTCGGGAGCGAACATCGTCGCCGCACTTGAAGTCTCCCGCCAACTTGGCCCGGCCGCAACCGTCGTCACGTTGCTCTGCGACCGCGCCGAACGCTACTTCAGCACCGCGCTCTTCGAGCAGGTTCCAGCCGCGTCTTCGGAAAATCCGTGCCCATCCGCGTCCATCCGTGGTTGAGTCCCCTCGATGACTTCGCAGTTCCAGCAGCACGCCCTCTCGCAACTCGATGGCATCCGCGCCGGCGGCACCTACAAGCGCGAGCGGGTCATCCTTTCGCCGCAGGGCACGGCTATCCGCGTCGCCGACGGCCAGCCGGTGCTGAATCTCTGCGCCAACAACTACCTTGGCCTCGCGCAGCATCCCGACGTGCGCGCCGCCGCGCACGCGGCGCTCGACCAGTGGGGCTACGGCTGCGCGAGCGTGCGCTTCATCTGCGGCACGCAGGCCGTTCATAAACAACTCGAGGCGAAACTCACGGACTTTCTCGGAACCGAGGACACGATTCTCTACTCATCGTGCTTTGATGCGAATGGCGGCCTCTTCGAGACGCTGCTCGGCGAGCAGGACGCCGTCATCAGTGACGAATTGAACCACGCGAGCATCATCGACGGCATCCGCCTGTGCAAAGCGCAGCGCCTTCGCTATCGCAACAACGACATGGCGGACCTCGAAGCGAAGCTCGCCGAGGCAAAAGGCGCGCGCTTCAGACTCATCGCGACGGACGGCGTCTTCTCGATGGACGGCTCCATCGCGAATCTGCGCGGCATTTGTGACCTCGCCGACCAGCACGGCGCGCTCGTGATGGTGGATGACTCGCACGCGGTGGGTTTCATGGGTGCGCGCGGCCGCGGCACGCACGAGCACTGCGGCGTGATGGGCCGCGTGGACCTTCTCACCGGCACGATGGGCAAGGCGCTCGGGGGTGCCAGCGGCGGCTACACGAGCGGACGGGCCGAAATCATCGAATTGCTCCGCCAGCGCTCGCGGCCCTATCTCTTTAGCAACACGCTCGCGCCTGCCATCGTCGGCGCGACGCTCAAAGTGCTCGATCTGCTCACCGGATCCACCGCGCTGCGCGACAAGCTCGAAGCCAACACGCGCTTCTTCCGCGACGCGATGTCGAAGGTGGGCTTTACCGTGCTGCCCGGCTCGCACCCCATTTGCCCCGTGATGCTCGGCGACGCCGCGCTGGCCACAAGGGTCGCCGACGCGATGCTTGCCAAGGGCATCTATGTCATCGGCTTCAGTTATCCCGTCGTGCCGCAGGGCAAGGCGCGCATCCGCTGCCAGGTTTCCGCGGCGCACTCGCGCGAGGAACTGCAGAAGGCCGTGGATGCGTTTGCCGAAGTCAAGCGGGAGCTGGCCTTGTGAATCCAATCGAAGGCTCTGCTGGGTCCCACGACCGCGAAGGCGAGTTGATCGAGCAGGCCATCGAGCTTGCGCGCACGTTGCAGCAGCGCGCCACCAAACTTCAAACGCCCGCCGAGCGACGGCAGCAGGCCGAGCTTGACCGCATGCTGCAAACGCCCGCCGACAAGGTCACGCTCGTTCAGCTCACCGACCAGGCCTTCCGCTGCCGTGCCGCCTCGCGCACCGCCGAGCACCTCACGCACATCTTGGATGTGCAGGGCGTGCCGCGATTCTTCAGCCCGCTTGACCGCGCGCTTCTGCGCGGCTTTCAGACCTTTGGCGGCTGGCTGCCTGGTGTGTCCGTGCCGCTTGTGAAGGAACACATGCAGCACGAGACGGCGAACGTCGTGCTGCCCGCGGAGCCCGAATTGCTATCCCAGCATCTGGGCTTGCGCCAGCGCGAGGGCGTGCGGATGAACCTCAACTTTCTCGGCGAGGCGTTGCTCGGCGAGGAGGAGGCTGCGCACCGGCTCGACAAGTATCTGGCAGCCCTGCAATTGCCCGAGGTTGAAGTGATGTCGGTGAAAATCTCAACGCTCTACTCGCAAATCTCCGCCCTTGCCCGCGAGCACACATTGCGCGTGCTCTGCGATCGGTTGGAGCTGCTTTACCGCGAGGCGGCGCATCTCAAGTTCACGCGCCCCGACGGCTCGCAAGTGGCGAAGTTCATCTACCTCGACATGGAGGAGTATCGAGACCTGCACCTCACCGCGCAGGCGTTCATGCGCACGCTGGATCGGCCGGGCCTGCAGTCCGTGGCGGCGGGCATCGCCCTGCAGGCTTACATCCCTGACTCCGCCCGTGTGCAGCGCGAGCTAATCGAATGGGCGAAGTGCCGGGTCGCCGCGGGCGGCGCGCCCATCACCCTGCGCATCGTGAAGGGTGCCAACATGGAGATGGAGCGCGTCGAGGCGTCCCTGCGCGACTGGCCGCAGGCGCCGTTCAAGTTGAAGCGTGAGACCGACGCCAACTTCAAGCGCATGCTGCGCGAGGCGGTGCGCCCGGAGAATCTCGCTGCCGTGCGCGTGGGTGTGGCGTCCCACAACCTGTTTGACCTCGCCTACGGACTTGTGCTCGCGGCGGACTCATGCGCGGGCGACCGTGTGCAGTTCGAGATGCTTGAAGGCATGGCGAACCATCAGCGGCGGGCGCTGCTGGAGCATTCGCGCAATCTGCTGCTCTATGCGCCCGCGTGTCGCCAGGAGGAGTTCCTTAACGCCATCGGCTACCTCATCCGCAGGCTCGATGAGAACACAGGCCCGGAGAATTTTCTGCGCCACGCGTTTAGGCTCAGCGTCGGCTCGCCTGACTGGCAGCAACTGGAGCGCGGTTTTCACGAGGCATTCACGGTCAACATCAGTGACGCGCCCCGCCGCACGCAGAACCGGCTGACGGAGCAGATTGCCATAAACACGGCGCGCGCCGAGATGTCGCTTGCGCATTTTGAGAATGAGCCGGACACCGACTGGTCGCTGCCGCAGAACAGCCAGTGGGCGGAGCGCATCGTGGCGCGGAAGCAGGCGGGAACGACGGAGATTCCACTGGTGATTGGCGGAACACCAATGCCGTTGAGCCCGCAGTCACCGGACTTCGGCGATTGCCGCGACCCTTCACGGCCCGGTGTCGTGCTGGCCCGTTACCACATCGCGAACGCAAATGACATCCATCGCGCGGTTGCTTGCGCAAAGGCCGACCCTGAGGAGTGGCGTGCGATGAGCGTGGGCGCGCGCAGCGAAGTGTTGGGACGCGTGGCCCAGCAGATTCGCAACGGGCGCGCCGACTTGATGTGGGCGGCGCTTGCCAACGGCGGCAAGACGCTCGCCGAATCCGACCCCGAGGTGAGCGAGGCCGTGGACTTCGTCGAGTTCTACCGCGCCAGCGCTCGCACATTCCATTCCCTGCGCGGCTTGATTGCCCGCCCCCGTGGCGTGGCCGTCGTCGTGCCGCCGTGGAATTTCCCCATTGCCATTCCGTGCGGCGGCATCGCGGCCGCGCTGGCGGCGGGGAACACGGTCATCCTCAAGCCCGCGTCGGACGCCGTGCTCATTGCGTGGGAACTCTGCCAGTGCTTCTGGCGCGCAGGCGTGCCCAAGTCGGCACTTCAGTTTGCGCCCTGTCCCGGCGGTGGCGCGGGCTCGCAACTCGTCACGCATCCGGACGTGGACGCTCTCATCCTCACCGGCGGCACCGATACCGCGTTGCGGATGCTCAAGGCGCGACCCACGTCGCGGCTCTTTGCGGAGACCGGCGGCAAGAACGCCACCATCATCACCGCGCTTTCAGACCGCGAACTCGCCATCCGACACGTCGTTCACTCGGCCTTCAGCCACAGTGGCCAGAAGTGTTCCGCGACTTCGCTGCTGCTTCTCGAAGCGGAGGTTTACGACGACCCGCAGTTTAGGCGCATGCTTTGTGATGCAGTAAGGAGCCTGCATGTGGGCAGCGCTTGGGACTTGCCCACGCGCGTGGGGCCACTCATCCGTCCGCCGACGGGTGATCTGGAAGCCGCGCTCAAGACGCTTGAGCAGGGCGAATCCTGGGCGCTCATGCCGCGACAGGTTGGCGACAACCCTCATCTCTGGTCGCCGGGTGTGAAGTGGGGCGTGCAGCCTGGCAGCGTCACGCATCTCGTGGAGTTCTTCGGCCCCGTGCTCGGTGTGATGCGCTTTGAGCGGCTCCATGACGCCATTGCACTCGTGAACCAGACGGGCTACGGCCTCACGAGCGGCCTCGCGAGTCTTGACGAGCGCGAGCAGGCCGAATGGATTGCGGGCGTCCGCGCCGGCAATCTCTACATCAATCGCCCGACGACGGGTGCGCTGGTGCTGCGCCAACCCTTTGGCGGCATGGGCAAGTCAGCCTTCGGGCCCGCGATGAAAGCCGGCGGGCCCAACTACGTGGCGCAGTTCATGGAGTTTACCGAAGCTGGCGAGTTGGTCGAAGTCGAGTCGCACGACGACCCGCTGCTGCCAGACTTGGTGGACGCGCTCCACAACCTTGCGCCCGAGGATGCAGCGCCTGCGCAAGTGCGCCGCGCGCTGGCCGCCGTGAGAAGCTACGCGCGGAATTTCCGCGATGAGTTTGGGCGCCGGCACGACCATTTTCATTTGCTCGGACAGGACAACTTCCGCTGCTACCTTCCCGAGCGCGAGATGCGCGTGCGCATCGGAGAAGCCGACAGCTTCTTCGAGAACATCGCGCGCCTCGCCGCTGCGCGCATCGCGGGCTGCCGCATCACGGTGAGCCATGCGGCGCCGTTTGCGTCGCACACCACTCAGTTGCTGCACCGCCTCACGGAGGACTGGGCCGGCGGCATCGAATTCATCGAGGAGACCGACGCCCAACTCGCCGCCGCCATCCGCGCGCGGCAGTCGGACCGCATTCGCTTCGCTGGCGAAGATCGAGTGCCCCGCGTGGTGCGCGAAGCCGCGGCCGAAACAGGACTCTATCTTGCAGATGCGCCCGTGCTCTCCGAAGGCCGCGTGGAACTGCTCTGGTATCTTCGCGAGCAGAGCATCAGCCACGACTACCACCGCTACGGCAATCTCGGCGCGCGCAGTGGTGAGGCGCGCAATTGTGTTGCCAAGGTCTGAACGATACCAACACTGTCCAAGCACCATGAGAACCTTTGTCCCCCCGTTCGTTCTACTGGTGCTGTGCGCGTTTGCGGCCCGCGTGGGCGAAGCCACGGTGAAGTCGGAGTTCATTTTCGAGCGGGCGCCCTTTGCGCAGTGTCATGCTTCCACGATTGCCGAAACACCCGGAGGGCTGGTTGCGGCGTGGTTTGGCGGCACGAAGGAGGGCCATCAGGATGTGGGGATCTGGCTCTCGCGCCAAGTGGATGGCAGTTGGACGGCGCCGGTGGAGGCCGCCAACGGGGTGCAATCAGCACAACTGCGACACCCCTGCTGGAACCCGGTGTTGTACCAGACGCCGGGCGGACCGCTGCTGCTGTTTTTCAAGGTGGGGCCAAGCCCCAGCAAGTGGTGGGGAGAGTGGATGTCGTCGCGCGATGCCGGAAAAACTTGGTCAAAGCCGGAACGACTGCCCGAAGGCGGAATCGGCCCCGTAAAAAACAAGCCGGTGCTGCTGCCCTCGGGCGCGCTGTTGTGCGGAGCGAGCACGGAGCATGAAGGGTGGCGCGTGCATTTTGAATCCACCGCGGACGGCGGCAAGATGTGGCACCGCACCGCGCCGATCAACGATGGGAAGGGTGTGGGCGCCATCCAGCCCAGCATCCTCCTTCATGGCGGGGCCAAGTTGCAGGCGTTGGGCCGCAGCCGGCAGGGCAAAATCTGGTCGGCGTGGTCGGAAGACGCCGGCAAGACTTGGGGGCCGATGGAGCTGTTGAACCTCCCCAACCCCAACTCGGGCACCGATGCGCTGACATTGCGCGATGGGACGCATCTCTTGGTGTACAACCACACGGCGACGGGGCGGTCGCCGCTCAACGTGTCGCGTTCGAAAGACGGCAGGGCGTGGACGCGCGTGCTGACACTCGAGAGCGAACGCGGGGAGTTTTCTTACCCCGCGATCATTCAGTCGGGCGATGGCATGGTGCACATCACCTACACTTGGAAGCGCCAGCGCATCCGCCACGTCACGGTGAATCCGGCCCGGCTCAAACCCCTTCAACCATGATCCGACTGGCCACGCGTATCGTGCGCGCAATCCTGCTCTGCTATGGGCTCATCCAAGCGGTCCACGCGGCGGAAATCACCGCGCTGGATCGCTACGTAGCCAAGCCTGACGCCGCGTATTCCTGGCGACACGTCAGCACGCGGGAGGTGGCCGGCACCAAGGTGCACCTGCTCGAGATGGTGTCGCAGAGCTTCCTGACGGATGCGGAGGTTGATCGTGCCCGATGGAGCCACTGGCTGCGAGTGGTGGTGCCGCCGAAGGTGCAGTCCCGGATCGGCCTGCTGGCCATCGGCGGAGGCTCCCATCGAGCCGATCCGTCACCGGCCCCCGGCGCTTTCGCTCTGCGCGCCGCCGAGGCGACTCACACGGTCGTGGTCGATCTCTCCCTCGTTCCCAACCAACCGCTCGTGTTTGCCGGAGAAAAGCGCGCCCGATCCGAGGATGCCATCATCGCCTACTCGTGGGACCAATTCCTGAAAACGGGCGATGAGAAATGGCCGCTGCGGCTGCCCATGACCAAAGCCGCGGTGCGCGCGATGGACGCCGCCACCGCGTTTCTGGCCAGCCCCAAGGGCGGCGCCCTGCGTGTGGATCAGTTCATTGTCACCGGCGAATCCAAACGAGGCTGGACCACGTGGTCCACGGCCATCGTCGACCCGCGCGTCGTCGCCATCATGCCCGTGGTCTTTGACGCGCTGCACTTCGAGCCCTCCTTCCGGCATCATCACGCGGCGTATGGTCATTACGCCGAAGCGGTGCACGACTACGTGGACTTGCACATCATGGATTGGATGGGCAAACCGCAGTTTGCCGCGCTCAAGCGGATTGAGGATCCCTACGAATATCGCGACCGCCTCGCGCTGCCCAAGCTCATCGTCAATGCCGCGGGCGACCAGTTCTTCCTGCCCGACTCCTGGCGGTTTTACTGGGACGATCTGCCCGGCGTCAAACACCTGCGATATGTGCCCAATGCCGGACACAATCTGCGCGACACCGACGCGCAAGCGAGCCTCTTGGCATTCCACCATGCCATCGTCCACGGCCGCCCCCTGCCTCGCTACGAATGGAAAGTTCGTCCCGAAGGGGTTTTGAGCGCGCGCGCCGCCGACGCGCCTTCCGAGGTGCGCCTGTGGCAGGTGACCAACCCCGACGCGCGCGACTTCCGCGTGGACAAACTCTCCGCGCGCTGGATCAGCCAGATGCTGCGCCCTGACGCGGCCGGTGCGTACTCAGCCGCCATCCCCAAGCCTCCGCAGGGTTGGACGGCGGCACTGATCGAGCTGACCTTCCCCGGGGACATCGCGCCGCACAAGTTCACTACCGGCGTGCTGGTGGTGCCCGACACCCTGCCGCACAAGCCCAAGAAATGACGCGCCCGACGCTGCTTATGTTCCTCTACGGAGGGGCTCAATCGTCCGTGCCAGCCCAAAAGTGAGCCACCCCCATTGCCCGGGAGATTGCCCCACGCGGAGGCTCGACATCGCTATCCAAAACAGGGAGCCTTTGCCTGAGCGAAGCAGTTCCCAATAACCACACACCCATGTTCTCCATTCAAAACATCCTGGGCAAAGGCGACAAGTTCTACGACCTCTTGGAAGCCAGCGCGGTGGAAGCCCGCACGAGCGTCGGGGCGCTGGGAAAAATCCTGCGGTCGTCCGCGGAGAAGGCGTCGCTGGAGGAATTTGTCCTGAGCCGCCGCAAGGAGAAGCGCATCAGCGAGGAGATCAGCCAGCGGCTGGTGGACACCTTTGTCACCGGCCTGGAGCGCGAGGACATCGAGGCGTTGTCCAACGCGCTCTATCGCATCCCCAAGACGGTGGAGAAGTTTGCCGAGCGCTACAAGATCTCGGCGGGAAAGCTGGCGGGGGTGAGCTTCACACGGCAGGCGGACCTGATTGAGAAGGCCAGCGACACGCTGGTGCAGATGGTGAAGCTGCTGCGAAAGATGCCGCCTTTGGAGCAGGTGAAGGACTTGAACGACCGGCTGCAGCATCTGGAGGGGGAGGCGGACAACGTGATGCTGGAGCTGACGGCCGAGCTCTACAGCGGCCAGCGCGATCCCTTGCAGGTCATCATCCTGCGCGATCTCTACGACCTCTTGGAGAAGGTGACCGACCGTTGCCGCGATGCCGGCAATGTGGTGAGTCACATCGTGATGAAGAACTCCTGAGCCGCTCCTCGCTATGGGATTTGAGATCATCCTCCTCGTCGTGCTGGTGGCGTTGGTGTTCGAGTTCATCAA
>SYLI01000038.1 GCA_005809105.1 Verrucomicrobiales bacterium
AGCCACGTGCGCAGCGTCTCCTCCACGCGCGCCAGGTTTTCCTCGCCGCCGCCGGCCATCAGATGGTTGCAGGCAAACTCCAAGAAGTCCGGCGGCAGGTCCGTGCGGTGCTTGTCAAACAGCGCCGTGTTGGCGGTGAATTGTTCCATCGCCCGGTTGCGGTCGCCCAGCCGAAGGTAAAGGGTTGCCTGCAGCAATGGGGCCATGGGGCTGGACTCATCAATCGTCAGCCCCACCGCACCCATCCGCGTGTGGGCGCGCAACACCGCCTTGCGCCCCTCCTCGGCGACCTCCTTGGGCACGTTGGAAATATGCACCAGCATGCCGCTCAGCAGGGTCGCGCTCTCGGTGAACCGTTTCTGCTCAAACCCCCGCTGCGCAAAGCTTCGAAGATTGTTCCAACGCCCGTGGTCGTTGTGGGTCTGCCGCGTGGCGCGCGAAAGCCGCAGCAGCGTGGTCATCGGCGGCTCGGGCAGACCCGCCGTGGCATTGTGCGCGAGCATCACCTCGCAGGCGGCATAGGCAGAGTAGTCGCGGCACTGCACATCCTGAATGGACGCGAGGACCTTCTGCTGCGAGGGCACATCGAGCTTCTTGTACTCCTTGTTGTTCAGGGTGTACGCGGCGTTCTGCGTGGTGAAGTCCCACCACAGGCCCGCCGTCTCGCGCCAGTCGGGATTGGCAAAGGGCACCTCGCGCTGCTGCGATTCGATCCGCGCCAAGCCCTCGGCAAAGGCCGCGACATTGCCCTGCAGGCGCAGGACATCGGTGAGATCTTGTGCCGCCATGCGCGCGCGCAACTCGGGCCAGCGGTATTCGGCCAGTTCGCGCCACGGCGCGGGCACCGCGGGCGAATGGCGCAAATAGCGCTCGGCGCAGGTGCGCTCCACCGCATATTGCCCCTCGGAGGGCGCCTCCACCACGCGCTTCCACCAGTCCAGCGCCTGGGTCTTGAGGTTGAGCTTCCAAAGCATGTCGCCGATGTAGTCGCTGTACACGGTGGAGATGCCGCCGCGGATCGCCCAGTCGTACACCTGCGCGGCCAGGGCCGCGTCCTGATTGATTTCAGCCGCCTGCATGAGGCTGCGGTGCAGCTCGTAGTCGCGCTTGGGCGGCAGCGCCATGAGCAGCAGCGCATGGGCCCTGGCCTCGGCCTTGGTCTTGTCGGCCATGGTGCCCGTCATGAGCCAGTAAACGCCCATGTGTTCCTGCGGGAATCGCTGGTAAAAGCGGGTGGCCAGCGCGTGCGCGCGCACCGGGTCGGGCTTGGCGGTGCTATGAAGGAGCGTGTCGCGCTGCACTTTCACCAGCGAGAGCAGCGTCTCGCGGCTGAGCTCATTAAACGCCCCCAGCGCCGTCTCCCGCAGGGGCAAGGCTGCGTTGGGCGCGGTGGTGTAATTGCCGTACCTGATGAGGGATTGAAAGAGCGGCGAGGCGTCCTGCCTGACGAGTTCGGCCGCAACCTGCTGCGCCTTGGGCCGGTGATCCTTGTTGGCGTTGGCCTCGGCCACCCAATTGGGCAGCAGGTTCAGGTGCGCTCCCGCGGTGAAGAGTTCCTGCCGCAGCCGCAGCAGCACCGCCGCATCCGCCGCGAACTGCGGCCCCATCGGCTGGCGCCACAGCAGATCATGTCCCAGCGTCTGCACCCGCGTGTCGTCGCCGCGAAATTCCAGCAGCGCCGCGCGGGCGTGGGCGAGCGAATTGGCCTCGTTCTTGACCGCCAGCCAGACGCCACGACTCAACGCAAACCGGCACGCGAGCTTGTCCACGGGATTGGTGGACTGGTTGAGAGCCGCCGTGAGTGTCTGGTCTGCCTCGGCGGTGATTTGATTGAGCGCGTTCTGCGCCGTCGCCACGCCCTGCGTGGCCACCGCCACCTGCGCCTCTGCGGCCAGCCGCACCTTGAGCGCCGCGTCCACCGCGTCCTGCGCCGCCTTCTTGGCGTTGGCATCCACCGTCTTGGCCAGCACCGCGCGCTTGTCCGTTTCATCCTTGCGCGCGGCCTCGGCTGCGGCCTGCGCCTGATCCAGCGTGGTCTGCGCGCTCTGCCGGTCGGCCATGGCCTTGGCCAAAATAAACTGGGCGTAAATATCGGCGACGTTGGCTTCGTTGGCTCCCATGACCAGCGCCGGCACCAGCACCCGCGCACCGCGAAGCGCGTCGCCTTCGCGATTGTAGGCATGGGCAAGGTAGTAAAGCTGAACGGCCCTATCGCGGCGCTGGGGATGACGCGCAAGGTAGGCTTGCACTTCGGGTTCAAGCTGCGCGGGCTTGATCCCCAGCGAGTACATGTAGGAAATCTGCCTCGCGGCAAGGTCGGCGTCGTCGCCGAGCGCGCGCGCCAGCTTCAGGCTCTCCAGCGCGTTCGTGAACTGACCCTGGTGGGCAAAGTTTTCCGCCACCTGCATCTGCAGTGTGCGCTGGACATGGCGGGTGAGGGGCAGCCCCTTCCTGAGCATTTTCTGCGCGAGGAGGTTCGCATCGCTCCACCGGCCCAGCGTCCGGTAGTCCGCAAAACCGCGCAGTCCGGCATGCAGGGTGAATTCTCCGGCAGGGAGCTTGTCGTGCATTTCCTCGGCGATCTGGGCGACACGGGTGCGCAGGCGCGGATTGCCGCTGTGGACGTAGAGTTCGCTGGCGCGCTGTCCGGCTTCACGTGTGGCAGGGCCGGGCCGGTTGGCCCACAGCGTGCGGAACGCGTCGGCGGCGTCCACATGCTTGTTGGCCGCCACGAGCAGATCGCCCAGCCGGTGGGCCAGCCCCTGCGCATCCGCGGAGTCGGGATAGCGGGTGAGGTACTGGCGGGCGTACACGGCAAAGTCTTCATGCCGGGCGGCCACCTCCAGCCCATCGAGCAACTTCAGCATCACCTCGCGATGCCGCGCATGATTGGGCTGGGCCTTGACGAAGCGCTCAGACACGCGCGTGAGGCCAAACACCCGCGCGTGGAGGTGGTAGAGGTCCACCAGTTCGAGCATGACGCGCGCACCTTCGGGCGAGGTGTCCAAGGCCTTGTTGAGCTGGCCTTCCAGCGTGGTCGCCTTCTGGTCAATGGGGTTTGCGGGCGCTTCGGCTGCGCCGAGGGAAACGGCCAGCGTCAGGGCGCCGTAAAGGAGGGCGGTTCGCAGGATCATGGCGGTGTGCGGGCGGGGGCTTAGGGAGTGGCCTTGGTCAGCGCCTGGCTGATGCGCTTGGCTTCAGCCGCCAACGGGCTTTCGGGAAATTCGTCGATCAGCTGATCGAACCGCCGCTTGGCGTCGCTCTTACGATCCATCCGGTAAAGGCAGCGGCCATAATTGAAGAGGATCACGTCCAGAAAGTTGGCGTCGGGGTGATCCGCCAGAACTTTCTCAAAGACGTCCACGGCGCGGGCAAAGTCCTGCTTCTGATAATAGAAGTTGGCCATCTTCGCCACGGCGTCACCCACGCGGCCGCTCTCGGGGAACTGGTCAAACACGGCCTTGTAGGCTTGGAACGCGCGCTCGAAGAGCGGCTCGCTACTGGCCCGCGCGGCAGCCTTGGCCATCTCCTCGTAGCATTCGCCGATGCCATATTGGCCCTCGCCGCGCAGCTGGCTCTTGGTCAGGCTGGTCAGGTTGGAAAAGAGGGCGATGGCGCGGGGAAAGTCGCCCCGCTTCTGCGCCACGCGCGCCTGCTGCAGGATGGCCTCGTCCAGAAACCCGCTCTCGGGAAACTCGCGCTGCAACCGCAGGCTCATGGCAGCAGCCAGATCAAGCTGATCCATCGCAAAGTAAATGCGCCAAAGCTGCACGTAGGTTTCCTCGAGCATGGCACCGCCCAGTTTCCGGGCCTCGTCGGCGGCTTCTTCGCACACGGCTAGGGCTTCGCGGAATTTGCTCTGCGCCTTCTGCTCCAGTCCAAAATCCTTGTACTGCGCGCCGATGAAAGTGAGGGCACTGGCGGTCTTGAGCTTGGTCTTGAGTGCGAGCTGCTCGTCGGCAATCTCCGTCCGGGTGACGCGAACACCGCCCAAGTTGCCTTCCACGCACCGTGCCATAGTGGTGATTTCGCGCGGCTGCGGCGTGATGTTGCTCTGGTCCAGATACACGATGCGCACCCAGTCGCCCGGGCGCGATTCCAAGCGCGCATTGCCCGCCGTCACCGCCTCAGCCTGATCCAGAGGAACACTGGCGCGGAAAACGCCCGTGTGCAGCGAGGGATCCTCCGGCGTTGGCGCGAGGACGGGGGCGGGCAGGGTTGCGTTCCCCTCCTTCGTGGCGTTGGCGTCGGCGGGACGAATCACCCTTGTCTCGATTCGCGGCAGGCGCACCTCCGTGAAACTCACCAGCACCGAGTCCACCACCTTGTAAGGATCCACTTCCGGCTCGGGCTCCTCAAGGCGAACGCCGGCGATGCCGGGCACGATGGGCGGCTTGCCGGGCGCCAGAGGCTTGGGATCCTGCGGCTTGTTCTTGCGCTCCAAGAGCAGCTTGTTGCGTTCGGTCTCGATTTCCTCGGCGGTTTTCTGGCGCAACACCTCCACGCGCGCCTGCAGGGTGTCGGCCCCATCGCCCACGTCGCGGTCGGCATCGCTCACCTGCAGGTTCACTTCCTTGCCCAGCACCACGCCCTGCAGTCCCTCGGAAAACGCGCCGTCCATCACTTGCACCAAGGCGTTTCCCACGACGGCAACCTGGCGCTGCCGGGCGGTGTTAAACTGGCGCGCGGCCGTGTGCGAGTCGGTGTAGCGCACAGTGACCTTGCTGGTGCCGGTGACTTCCAGAACGCCGTTGCCCTTTTGTGGCCGGCCCAGCCGGCTGGGAAGCGAGCCCAGCACGACGCGGACATTGCGGCCCACGGGGACGCACGAGAGCTTCTCTTCGTCGCCTTCGGTGGTGGTGAGCGTGACCGGCACGGAATCGTCCTTCTCCAGGATGGCCAGATCGGCGTCCTCAATCTTCACGTAGAAGCGCTTGCCCGCCTCGAGCTTTTCCGCGTTCTGATCGCCCTGGCCCACGGCGGTTCCCACGCGCTCGAGCGATTCGATGGCCCGGCCGTAATGGCCTTGTTTGAAGTGGCCCAGCCCGATGTAGTAGTAGGCTTGGTTGACCTGGGTGGAAACAGGGAAGCGCTCGATGACCCGGCGCATCATCTCAAAGCATTGGCCGTAATGCCGCGCCTCGTAAAAGCACACGCCCACCTGCAGCGTGGCCTCGGCCCGTTGCGAGTCGTCGCGGTTCTCCTCGCCGGCGGCGGCTTCGAAGTGCGCACGCGCCTTGTCGTAAGCCTGCTTTTTCTGCAGGTGATACGAGCCTAGCTTGAGGTGCGCCTCAAATCGCACTTTGCTGCGAGGGTAGCGCTCAATGACCGACTGCCAGATTTCCGCCGCCTTCTCCAGTTCCGCGGCCTCGTAGCGCATGTCGCCGGCCAGAAGCAATTGTTTGGCGGCGCGATCCTCCAGCATCGACCCCTGTGTGGCCGCCGGGGCGGGTTCAGCAACTCCTGCGCGGGCTACGACCACACTAAAGACCAACGCAGCGACCAGGATTTTTATCATAGTGATTAACGCGCGTGAGCCCAAGGCCGCCGCACCATGGATGGAGTCGCCATCAGGATAGTGCGCCGCCCGCCTTTGGCAATGTCCTTGTGCCCAGCCTGCACGCCCCGATGCGGCTCGCGTCGGTGGGCGCTGGGCCGCTGGACTCAGGCGAAGAGTTCGCTCACCGGCTTGGCGCCATCAGCGACCAGTCGCATCGGCCGCTCCAGCGGCGTGTTGACCTCTTTCTTGTGGTCGATGCCCAGCGCGTGACACACCGTCGCATGGAGGTCTTCGGGCTTCACAGGCCGCTCGGCCGGTTGCATTGCGTCCTGATCCGACTTGCCGATGACCTGCCCGCCCTTGATGCCGCCGCCCGCCATGAAGCAGCTAAAGCAGCTGGCGTGGTGGTCGCGCCCGGCTTGGGCGTTGATCACGGGAGTGCGGCCAAATTCGCTGAGCATGATCACCAGGGTCTTGGCCAACTTGCCGGATGCAGCCAGGTCCTCGATGAGCGAGGCCAGCGCCGGATCCATCGTCTCGCCGTGCGCTTCCATGGCCGGGAAGTTGTTGGTGTGCGTGTCAAACCCTCCGCGGTTGATCTGCACGAACCGCACGCCGGTTTCCACAAGACGCCGAGCCAGCAGCGCGCCGCGCCCAAACTCGGTGTCGCCGTAGCGCTCCAAGGTCTTCGGATCTTCCTTGTCCAGCTCGAACGCCTTGAGCGCCGGGCTGCGCATCAGATTCACGGCTTCCTGCGTCGCTGTTTGGACGGCCTGGTGATCGCCCGCACCGGGGCGCACCCCTTGTTTTTGGTTCATGCGCGCCAGGATTTCCAGCCGCTTGTTGCCGCGCATCTGCGTGATGCCGGCTGGGAAGGCGAGGTACGGATCGCGCTCGCCGGGGCGGCCCACATAGTAGGCCTCGCAACGCTGGCCCAGATAGCCCGCGCGGTGCGACTGGCCGCTGATGGTGATGAATTGCGGAAGCTCTCCAAGCTTCTCCCGTTCGTGCACCACGACGGAGCCGATTCCCGGATGCAGCAGATTGGGGCTGGGATTATAGCTGGTCTGCAGCTGGTAGGTGGCGCGCCCGTGATCGCCGTTGTTGCCGTTGATGGAGCGAACCAGTGCGCAATGATGCATCTGCTTCGCCAGCTTGGGAAAGATGCTGCTGATCTGCACGCCATCCGCACTGGTCTTGATGGCGTCCAATTCTCCCTGCACGGGCCGGCCCGGCTTGGGATCCCAAGTGTCCACATGGCTCATGCCACCGCCGTTCCAGAACAGGATCACATGCTCGGCCTTGGCCGGGCTTGCTGTGCCGGCGCGCGCCAGAACCTGCGCGATGGGCATGCCCAGCAGCGTGGCGCCCGTCATCGAGAGCATGCGCCGGCGGGTCAGTTGATAGTCGAAGCATCCAGTAGCCATGATGGTTTTCCTTCCGTGTATTTGTGCTTGAGCGTTTGTGTCCGGGTTACGGCAGATAGCGAAATTCGTTGGAGTTGAGCAGCGCCCAGCGCAGGTCGGCCATTCCCTCAAAGGCGGCTTCGCCCTGGCCGACAATTTCGCGCGCGGCCGCCATCTCCTCGCCCTCAGGCTTGCGAGTCAGGATTTCCAGATACGCAAGCTCGATGGCCTTGTCGATCTGTGCCTTCGGGCCGCTCAGCAGCCGGTGCATCGGCTCCAGCGGGCCCACTCGCGCGGCTTCATGTGTGGCCTTGCCGTTGAGGATCATGAGCTGCTGGCGCATCGAGGGGGTGTGCTCGCGCAGTTCGCCCACGCTGTCGCGCGCAGGCTGGCCAAAGACGCGCAGAAAGTGCGCCGGCGGCGCAGGCGTGGCCATTTGCATGGTGCTGCCAAACCGGGGATTGTCGTCCACCTTGCGTTCCACCGTCATGGTCTTGTAGCGCATGCGCGGCGTCGGTTCCATGCGGGCCATTTCCTCCTGCTGCTTGGCCAGCTCCGCGTCGGTCAGCTTCTTCATCGCCTCGATGTCCTTCGCAAGCTCGGTCTTGAGAAGCTGGTTGAAGTCCAGGGAAATGGCCTGCTCCAGGTCGTAGCCCGTTCCGCTGGCCTTCATGGCCATCATGTTGGGGGCCATGTTGGGCGTGCCGCCGGCCACGGTCTTGCCGCCCGCCTGGCCGATGGGAACCTGCACCGACTCTGTCAGTGTGCGCACGTTGGCGCCCGCGGGCCATTTCACCTCGGTGAGATGGCCGGCAATGACGATGCTGTCATAGAGCACTTCGCTCAGCATGCGGCGCGGGCTCGCGCCGGTGAAGGCCGCGGCCGCTTCGCGCTGTTCCTTGGCGGTGGCCTGCGAGGCCACGGCCCCGCGCCCGTACGCCTCGGTGAGGACGATGGCCTTGATGGTGCTTCGCAGGTCAAAGTTGCTGGCGATGAATTCGTCCGCCAGATGCTCCAGCGTCTTGGGGTGCGAGACGTTGTCGCCTTGAAAGTTGTCCACGGGCTCGTACAGGCCCCGGCCCATGAGCTCGGCCCAAAGGCGGTTTGCCATGTTCCGCGCGAAGTAGCGGTT
Organism: Verrucomicrobiales bacterium; assembly: GCA_005809105.1. Taxonomy (GTDB): domain Bacteria; phylum Verrucomicrobiota; class Verrucomicrobiia; order Limisphaerales; family UBA1100; genus SYLI01. Next base: position 8,039 of record SYLI01000038.1, read on the forward strand.
GTTCGGGCTGGTCACGTGCTTGGCCAGCTCGGCCCGTTGCAGGCTCTGCCGGTAAAGGTCGCCTTCCACGTCCAGTGCGCGTGTGTCCTTCCGTGCTTCTCCAGCGACATCGAACCCGCCCGCCTTCGGGCCTTTGAAGGCCGCGCTGGTGTCCGCTTTGTCCAGCAGGCTGTCCAACGACGCGCCAGGGTCGGCCTTGGCCAAGGCGGCTTGTTGGGCGACCAGTTTCTTCGCCTGCATGCGCTTGATGTGATCGGGAGGGGTGTCGTACTGCTCAAGCTCGATGGGGAACTTGGGCGCCACGGCATTGCGCGAGGCCGGTTTCAGCCGTTCGGGCGGCCACAGCACGGTGGTCTCGGCGGCCTCGGTGGTATAAATCTGCTTGGAGAAGCGGTTCTCGATGCGGCGCGTCTTGCCGAAGTAGGTCGCCAGTTCGTAGAACTGCTTTTGCTTCCACGAATCAAAGGGATGATTGTGGCACTGGGCGCAGCCCATGCGCACGCCCAGAAACATCTGCGCGGTGGCGGCGGCCAGCGCCATCGGGTCGGCCTCCTCGCCCAGTACAAAGCCGACAGCCGGAACCTTGCCGGTGGTGCCGTTGGCGGCGATCATTTCGCGCGCCAGCTCATCCCACGGGCGCCCCTGTTCAACGGCCGTGTGCAGATAGGCCAGAAGCGCATTGCCGCCGGTCGCCGCGCTGCGCACGCGCATCACGTCGGAGAGGAACACCGTCCAGCGGTCTGCGAAGCGCGGGTCCTTGAGCAGCTGATCCACCCATTGGGTGCGGCGCGTGGTGGCCGACCATTTCTGGTACGTCTCGATTTCCGCTGCGGTGGGGATGCGGCCAATGATGTCGACCGCCGCCCGGCGCAGAAACGCCAGGTCGTTCAAGGGTGCCCCCAACAGGGTTTTGCGATCCTTGTTATCCTGCGCCAGCAGCCCATCGGTCTGCGTGGGCGCGGCGGGAAGGGGGGTTGTGACAAGGTTGCCGGCGAGGGCCCCAAGGGTCAGAAGCAGCGCGCGTTTCATTGGGCTTAACTCTAACACCGGCCGGACAATAAGGCCGGAAAACCAGGGTTCCGACGGGAGCACGTGGCCGCGTATTCACTGCCATCTGCTTCAGCCCCCCGATGGGCGTGCCCAAGCGGAGGGGTCTGGCGCTCCCGGCCCGATTTGAACGGGCGACACGCGGTTTAGGAAACCGCTGCTCTATCCAACTGAGCTACGGGAGCAGGGGATTAGGGAAGGGCCGCCTTGGCGATGGCCGCAGCCTTTTCGCCGAGCACGCGGCGCACGTCCTCCACCGGGATGGCGAAGAACTCCACCCGGTTGGACCGCGCGATGTTGATGCCCACCAGCCGGCCTTCCAAGTCGAGGAGCGGCCCCCCGATGTCGGTCGTGGTCATCGTGACATCATGCTGGATGATGCGCTCAAAGCCAGCCCGCCGCTTGGAAACCTCGCCGCTCATGCGCAGATTGCGCTCGAGCATCCCAAAGACCTCCGTGCGATAGCCCAGCGTGATTTCCACGTCCATCGGCTTGTCCTCGCGCTTGAGGGCCAGCTTCACCTTCTCGCCCGGATCATGCCGGTTGACCGATTCGATGAGCTTCTCGCGCGTGCGAACCGGCGTGCCGTCCACCGAAAGGATGATGTCGCCCTTCTTGAGTCCCGCCTTTTGCGCCGGGCCATCCTTGACCACCTGATCCACCGTGACGCCGCCGGTCTGGTTGCCGTCGGCCCCCAGCATGATGCCGATCACGCCGCCGGTCTTGGCGATGGGGCGCGGATAGGCGCTTACAATGCCCGCGCGGATGCCGGGACTCGCGTCCACGCCCGCCACCAGCCACTGGGCCATCGCCAGCTTGTCGCTGGCACCCCATTGCAATCCTGCGTCGTAATTGATGTCCGACTTGAGGATCGCCAGATCTGTCCGCGCATCATGCGCCACCAGCACCGCCCGGTGCAGTCGCCGGTCGCCGCCCGCCACACGGTACGGCTGCCGCGCGCCCTCCAGCTCGCTGTACTTGGTCACGATGATTCCGTTGGTGGACACCAGCGTGCCCAGACACAGCACCTTCACTCCGTCGAGCAGCGTGACCTTGCACTTGCTTGCCACTTTCTCCGCCTCGGCAAATGCCGCCACCACCTGCCGCCCGTCCGTCCGAAGATGCGGCGCCAGCGAAGCCGCCTGCATCCACGGCTGCGCCGCCCAAACCAGAATTGCCAACAAAAGCCCTCTCATGGTTTTTCCTTGCTTGGCGGTTCTGGGAACTTCTTCTTCGGCCCCTTGCCCGGCCCGGGCGGCCCGGGTTCGTCGGGCTCCTCCTTCGGAAGATCTGACGCGGGCTTCTTCCCCAGCTTGATGGTGAGGGTCTGCGGCTTGCCTTCGCGCTCCACCCTCAACACCACCGTTTCGTCCGGCGCCATCTGGTTGAGGATGTGCCGCACGCTCTCGCCGCCAAAGATTTTCTTGTCGTTGATGTGCGTGATGACATCGCCCACCTTCGCGCCCGCCTTGGCCGCCGGCGAATCTTCCACCACGTGGTTCACCCGCGCGCCAGCCGGATGGTCGGCGGCAATCAATCCCAGATAGCCCCGTTTGCTTTCCTCGATGGGCTTGATCGATTTTCCATCCGCCAGTGCCTTCCAGTCGTCATGGAAGGAAATCATCGCCACGTGAAAGTTTTGGTCGGGCCGGCTGGAAATCCGGCTGTGGATGCCGATGACCGTGCCGTTGAGGTCAAAGAGAGGCCCACCTGAATCACCGCCCAAAAGTTTGCAATCGGTGCGCAGCGTGTCGCGTGTGGTGCTGATGATGCGGCCCAGCCGGAACACGCTGCCGCGTTTCTCATCCCAGCCGCCGGGATTGCCCACGGCCAGCACCCAGTCGCCCGTCTCCGGCATACTGGGGGTGGCATAACCCACCGTCGGCAGATCCTTGGGCTTGGTGATGCGGATCATGCCCGAATCGGTCGCGTCGGACTTGCCCAGCGCCTTGCCCTCGAACTTGCGCCCATCGGCCAGAATCACCTCGAACGTGCGCCCCGGGGTTCCCGACACGTGGCCGGCCGTCAGCACCAGTCCGTCATCGGAGATGATGACCCCGCTGCCCGATCCGCCGCCGGCGCGCACCGCCACGGTTGCTGCGCGCACCTTGGTCAGCACTTTTGACACCTGCTGCTGGATTTGCAGCAGGTCCGCCTTGTTTTCCGGCGCCTTCTTGTCCCATGCCGCCGGCGCACCGGCAGCCCACGCCATCGGCACCAAAAGTGCCGCCCCGAGGCACAGCCTCAGGCACGATGCAGTTCTCAACACCATCGGGCGTTTGTAGCCCTCGCCTTGCGGATTTGCAACCCCTAGTGTGCCCTAGCGTGAAGCCGGGCCATCCTGCGCGTCGGAACGCCCCGCGAGAAGATCGGTTGCCGCCCAAACCAGCAGCAGGGCGCCCCCGCCGTGCCAGAGCAGCGCCTTGAGCGTCAGGCCCGCCTGAGCGGCCGCCAGTCCGGCCTGACGCAGCCACCCTTTTCCAAAGTCGCCGACGGGCGAGTGCAGCCGCGTCCATTCCGCCAGTAGAAGCACCGCCACCAACGCCCCGCCAGCCGTGAGCAGCCGCTGCGCGTGTCCGCAGAGATTTGCGATGCCGTCGGTGGATCGCCCGTCGCTGGCCAGCGCAAGAGTGCCCGCCGCGCCCACGCTTGCGATGATGGCCGCCAGTCCCGCGAGTCCAATCAGGGTGGACTTTTGAAACAGGGCGAGCGTGCGCACGAGCAGCACGCCGCCCGATTCCTCAGGCCCCAAGGGCAGCAGCCAAGCCATCAACACCAGCGCGCCACCGGCGCAGCCCGTCCAGTACGCGGCGCGGCTGTTGGGCCGATAGCGGCGAAGCTGTGACGCCACGAGCATCGCCGGCGCACCCACTGCCAGCAGCACTCCCGACGCCGGCTGCAAAAAGAGCGCCGTGCAAACTTGCTCGAGCCATTGCGGCAGCCAAGCCTGCGTGGGCGGGGTGCTGGCCGCGGCAGCCACGCTGGTCGCCCAAAGCAAAAGGCCGCAACCCAGTCCCGCCACGCCGCGCCAGGGCGCACGCAGCGCGCCGCCCAGAAGCAGCAGTGCCGCCCCCATGGCGATGGGGAAAATGAGTTGCGCCATCCCCCAAGTGGCGAGCCCTGAAAATTGAAGGTTGGGAAACGCCAGTCGGGCGTTGCCAGTGTACACGGGCAGGAGGCCGCCCAGAAGCAGTGCGAGCGCCAGCCGAGTGAGCGTGGACTTGCGGCGCGCTTCCTCCACCATGGGGTCAACCTGCGGCCGGTGCCGGCGCTCGCGGCTGACCACCCGCGGATCGTAGCCGCAATGAGCGCAAGCGCCGCCCGATTGCGGCCCCAGCGGCGCATCACATTGTGGACACCGTGGCTCTCGCGCCCCGCTGGGGGCGGGCGGATGCAGCGGCGTGCCGCCCTCGGAAAGCACCTGCGCGAGTGTGGCCCATTCAGCCAGCCCTTCGCGCCAGGCTGGGTCTTGGGGTTTGAGTCGGCCTGAATCCACCAGCTCCTGCACCTGGGCAGGTGAGTACGGGCCATAGGTCTGCCCCTTGATGCGGACGTGGATTTCCATGCGGCGGGCGCGTGCGCGTGGCTATTTCTTGTCCCGTGGCTTCAAGTGTTGATCGGCAAACTTGAGGTACTGCTCCCAGTCGTAGGCCGTCACATCATGTTTGCCCGTGCGGATGTGGTAGCCCAAGGCGCCCATCACAGGCTGGTTGAGCGCCGGAAAGCCCGGCTGGGGAAGGCCCGCGGTGCCCAGCAGCCGGTACACAGGGTCGGCATGAACCACCGCGAGGTGTTCGCCGACAGGGTCGGCCCACGAGTCGTCCTGCGCGCTGGCGACGTACGCCCCGCGCGGGGCAATGAGTGCGAGCAGCATGTGCTGATCCACCGGCAGGGCGGCTTCCTGATCGTTGTATTTTTTGTGGTTGCCGCAGAACCAGTGGGGGAAGGCGGTGTTGATGCGCCCGACCGTCTCGCCAAAGATGCGCTTACTCAACGCCGCGCCGCCGCATCCCGAATTGTTGGAGATGACCACGGCAAAGCGCTCGTCCTGCGCCCCGGCCCACAGCGCCGCCTTGCCGAGGCGCGAATGACCCATCACCGCCACACGCGTGGCGTCAATGGCTTCGTCGCTGGCGAGGTAGTCGAGCGCGCGGCTCAGCCCCCAGGCCCACGCGCCGATGGTGCCCCATTCATCCGCACCGGGCCGCGTCTGACCGGCCTTGTAGAAGAGCGGATGCGGGCCGTTTTGAAAGCCGTCGTCAAAGTCCGGATCGACATCGCCATAGTACATCGTGGCCAGCGCGTAGCCTTTTGCGAGAATGGTTTCCACCGCCCAGCGCGAGCGCGTGGCGCCCCGCGACTTTGCCGTGGCGCGATTATCCGCAATGCCCAGCGCGGGGTCGTTGCGCACCCAGCCTTGGGTCACCAAGATTTCCGGATCAGAATGGATGGCGTGGTTGCCCGCAAAGTTGAGCCCCAAGAACGCCGGCGCGCGCCCCTGCCGCTGGTTAGGCACGTACAGCAAGAGGCCCATGCGAAGTTCCTTCCCTTCGCCGGCCCGGATTTCCACCTGCCGGCGCGTGGCCAGTCCGCCCAGCGCCTTCGGATTTTCCTCTCGGATGACAAAGCTGAGCTTCGTGGGCGCCGCCGGAGTGCGTCCGTACACGTGCTCTTCAAAGAGCCGCAGCACCTGCGTGCGCCGTTGGCGCCACTGCTCAGGCGTCTTGACCGGGCTGCCGTCGGCAAACTCCAGCACGGCCGGCAGCGTGTACGGCGGCACCTTGCCTTCGTCGGAGATGGTCGGGCGGTTCTGGCCCAGAAGCAGACTGCAGGCGGTGATCCAAGCGAGGCAAGCAAGGCGGGGGCGTTGCATGCCGCATGATAGGGGCACCGGTGCCGCCGCGCAAGGCACAGTCCCCACAGGCCCGACACCCTTTTAACGGGCCAGTTCCATGCACACCAGATCGCCCGCGGCGTTGCGGCAGTAGATGCGCGCATGGCTCAAGACCGGCGCCGTCCAGCAGCGCCCCTCCAGCACCTGCGCCGACACCGTGGCCGCAAAGCCCTTGGGCGACACCGGCCCGATGGAGAGCTTGCCCTGCTCGCCCAGCACCACCAGTTGGCCCGCCGCCGCCGTGAGCGAGCCGCAGCCAAAGCCGCCCTGTCGCCATTGCACCTTGCCCGTCGCCAGCTCCATGCAGACCAGTTCCTTGGCGCCGGGCATGTGCGCGTTGCCGTCGATGCCAAAGACGTGCGGCCCCACCACCACCGAGTTGTTCATGTGATTGCTCATGCCCTTGTGGGCATAGACCTGCTTGAACTCGCGCCCGTCGAACTCGAAGAAACCGCAGCCGCGGCCGTAACCGGTGGAAACAAAGATGTGCGCGCCGGCAACGACCGGCGTGGTGGAGTTGGTGCGGAAGGAGGTGCGCCAGTCCTGCACGGCCACCGTCTTGCCGGTGGCGGCGTCCAGAATCACCAGCCCCTCGGTCTTGAGCGTGCAGAGCAGCAGCCTCGCGCCGTGCTGGAAGGCCACGGGCGAACCGTACGCCGGCTGGAAAGCCTGGCTGCGCCAGACTTCGCGTCCGGTCTTCTTGTCGAATGCGAAGGTCGCGCTCGCCTCGACCACGACGTGATCGCCCACGATGAGCGGCGAACCTGCAAAGCCCCATTCCGGCGGCCGCGCCATCGCCGCACGCTCCATCAGGTTCGCCGTCCAATGCCGCTTCCCGGTCGCAGCGTCGTAGCAATTGAGCCGGCCATCCTTGCCCAGCGTGAACACCCGCCCGTCCTCCACCGTCGGCGTCGCCGCGGGCCCGCCTTCGTGCAGGTTGTCGACGAGCTGCGCGGGGTAGGTGTCCTTCCAGACTTCACGGCCCGTCGCGGCATCCAGACAGATCACCGTCTCCTGATTTCCGGCGCGCTTGCCCGTGCATCCCATCGTGTACACACGCCCCTTGCTGACGGCGACGCTGGAGAAGCCCACACCCACGTTGACGCGCCATGCTCGCCTGCCCAAGTCGGCCTTCCAGCCCGCTTCGCGCGAAACGCCATCATGGTGCGGGCCGCGCCAGTTGGGCCAGTCCTCGGCCGGCGCGCTGAAGATCCACGCCGCGCACGTCATGCAAATCATCACCCTTCGCCACATGGGCGCATCCTAGCCCGTGCGCATCGGTTGGGGAGCCAAATCTGCCCCGGTGTCTGCTGCACTTTTAGCGCACACTGTTGACTGCCACAGCCACCCGGCTAACCTCAAGGAACATCGCACGGAAGCAATCGTCGGCTCTGCGATGTTTCATGGCCACCAACAAACACACCTCGCGCGCCGGGCGCCGCGCGGTGCCAGCGGCTCGCCCCCGCCATCCCAAGGCTTCCCGCTACATCAACCGCGAACTCAGTTGGCTGGAGTTTAATCAGCGGGTGATTGAGGAGGCGCTGGATGGCAAGAACCCGCTGCTGGAGCGGGTGAAGTTTTTTTCCATCGCCAACTCCAACCTTGACGAGTTTTTTGAGGTGCGCGTCGCCGGCCTTAAGCAGCGCATCGAGAGCGCGGTGGTGGAGCGGTCCATTGACGGCCTCACCGCCACGGAAACCTTCCACGCCGTCACGCGTCGCACGCGCGACATGATGCACGCGCTCTCCGCGTGCTGGCGCAACGAACTCAAGCCCGCGCTGGCCAAGCGCGGCTTCCACTTCCGGCGAATCGAGGACCTGGCCCCGGACGACCTGGTGTGGGTGAGGCGGTTTTACAGACAGAACGTGCGCCCGGTGCTGACGCCGCTGGCGGTCGATCCCACCAAGGCTTTCCCGCTCATCCTCAACAAATCGCTCAACCACATTGTGCGCGTGGAGCGAAAGCGCGGCCGCGCAGCCGAGCAGCGCCTCTGCATCGTGCAGGTGCCGCGCGTGCTGCCCCGGCTGGTGCCCCTGCCGCGCACGCCACCGGGCCACGAGTATGTCTTTCTCGCCGACATGATTTCCCACTTCGTGGCGGACCTGTTTCCCGGCACGACGGTCTTAAGCGCGTGGTGCTTTCGCGTCACGCGCAATGGCGAACTCTACGTGGACGAGGACGACGCGGAGAACTTGCTGCAGGCGGTGGAGAACGAACTACGCAATCGGCGCCGCGGCAACGCCGTGCGGCTGGAGGTGGATCATTACTGCCCGGAGAACCTGGTGGCCGAATTGCAGGAGAAGCTGGAGGTGGCCCCGGAGGATGTGTACCGCATCAATGGGCCGGTGAACCCGGTGCATCTCAACACGCTCTGCGTCGGCGACCACTCACCCGAGCTGCGCGACCCACCCTTCGTGGCGCCGACGCCGCCCGCGTTTTCCGGGCGCGCGGATTATTTCGAGCTGCTTCGCCAGCAGGATGTGCTGGTGCATCATCCCTTCGACAGCTTTGACTGCGTCGTTGATTTCCTCAACCAAGCCGCCGACGACCCCCGCGTGCTGGCCATCAAGCAGACGCTCTACCGCACCGGCGGCGACGCGCGCATCGTGGGTGCGCTCATGCGCGCCGCGCAGAATGGCAAGCAGGTGACGGCGGTGGTGGAATTGCAGGCGCGCTTTGACGAGGCCAACAACATCCGGTGGGCGCGCGAGCTGGAGGAGGCGGGCGCGCACGTCTCCTACGGGCTGGTGGGCTACAAGATCCACGCGAAGCTCTGCCTGGTGATCCGGCAGGAGGACGAGGGGCTGCGCCGCTATCTGCACCTCTCCACGGGCAACTACAACCCCGGCACGGCCCGCGCGTACACCGATCTGGGCCTGTTCACGGCGCGCGCGGATCTTGGCGAGGATGCCGCCACGCTGTTCAACCTGCTCACGGGCTTCTGCCAGTTCCAGGGGACGCGCAAACTCATCGTGGCGCCGTTCGACTTTCACCGGCGCATCATCGATCTTATCCGGCAGGAAACACGGCTGGCCCGCGAAGGCAAGCCGGCGCGCCTCATCGCCAAGATGAACGCGCTGGTGGATCAGCCGGTGATTGACGCGCTCTACGACGCCAGCAAGGCCGGCGTGAAGGTGGACCTCATCGTGCGGGGCATCTGCTGCCTGCGCCCGGGCCTGCCGGGCTTGAGCGAAAACATCACCGTGCGCAGCATCGTCGACCGGTTCCTCGAGCACAGCCGGGTGTTTTACTTCGAGAACGCGGGCGCCCCGCAGCTGCTCCTGAGCAGCGGCGACTGGATGAACCGCAACTTTGAGAAACGCATCGAGGTGGCCTTCCCCGTCGAGTCGCCCTCGCTGCGCGACCGAATTCTCGGCGAGATTCTCCCCGCCTATTTTGCCGACAACACCAAGGCGCGCTGGCTTGCGGCCGATGGCACCTACGTTCGCCGTCAGCCCGTCGATGGGGAAAAGCCGCGCCGCAGCCAGTTCGAGCTGATCCAACGGGCCCGGCCCGAAACCAAGCCCGTCAAGGGCGGGCCCGCGGAGACCCTGCCGGTGCGCGGCGCCGAACGGCCAGCTCCGCCATCGGACCTCTAGGCCGGCAGCCGGCTGCGCGCCAGCACCGCGGCCCCTGTGATTCCCCCGGAATCCCCCAGCCGGCTCGTGACGATGCGGACTCCCTTCATCGTCCCCGGCAGCACATGCGCGGCGGCCGTCCGCCGGATGATGGGCAGCATCGCGCCCTTGAGCGCCTCGATCACGCCACCGCCCAGCACGACGTACTGAGGCCCGAAGGCACTGATGAGGCTGGCCACGGCCAGCCCGACATCCCCGGCCGTCTCGCGCACCACACGCCGCACCAGCCCGTCGCGCCTGTTCCATGCCTGCCGCAACTGCCGGCTGCGCACGCCCTTCAACGTGCGGCCTGAATCGGCCGTCAGCACGGTCTTTGCACCGCGGGCAATCTCACGGCGCAGCCGCCACAGAATGCCCTGCCGACTGGCGAGCGTCTCAAAGCTTCCGCGAATGCCAAAGCCTGTCTTGGGCCGGGCGCGGTCGAGGATGAGCAGGCCAAATTCGCCCGCCCCTTGCGTGAAGCCGACGTGCAGTTTGCCATCGATGATGATGCCGCCGCCGATGCCCGTGCCCAGGAAAACGCCCAACAGGTGCCGGGGCTTGCCTTGGAATTCCACCGCGTGCACCCCCAGCGTGAAGAGGTTGCAGTCGTTGTCGGCAAACACCGGGCGGCGCAGGCGATCTCGCATTCGCTCTTCAATGGGGAGGTTGGCCCAGCCCAGATTGGAGGCACACATCACTTTGCCCTCCCGCACCACGCCGGGCAGTCCCATCCCCACCGCTCGCACGTCGGCCATCCGCAATCCCTGCGCCGTCACGACCCCGCGCACGGCGTGTTCGATCCGATCCAGCACCGCGCGCGCGCCCTCCTGGGAACGTGTCTTGACTTTAAGCGCGCCCAGGAGGCGCAGCGAGGTGTCAAACACTCCGGCGAGAATCTTGGTTCCCCCGACATCCACCCCGACATAGACCGGCTTCATCCGCGCGCGGGCCATCGCTAGTGGAATTCAACGCACGCACTTGGAGGGCGCACAACGCAAACTTGTTCGCCCGTCGTGATTCCCTGCCGAAAATGCAACAAGCCTGCCGGGGTGCGGCAGGCTTGCGCGATGAAAAGGGGCCTCCTACTTTTTCTCTGGAGCCTTCGGTTCTTCCGGCGGCTTCGGCGGATCGAAGGCCGCCACGACACTCGCGTTGGCCAGCGTCCAGACTCGAAGCGTGCTGTCCTGCCCTCCTGCCACGACCAGCTGCGCATCGGGCGTGGTGGCGCAGGCGTACATGTAGTCGGTGCCACCGGCAAGGCTTCGCACGTCGCCCAAGCTGGACGCATTGATCACCCTGACGGTCTTGTCTCCCGACGCCACGACGGCCTGATCGGTGAAGCCCACGTAGGAGATGGCGGAGACCTCCTTGCCGAAATTGACGCGCTGGGCGCCGCGTTCGCCGGTTTCAAAGTTCCAATGCCTCACGCTCTTGTCGGCGCCAGTGCTGACGAGCTGGCGGCCATGCGGATGCCACGCCACGCCCATCGCATGATGCGTGTGGCCCTCGAAGGTGCGCACCACCTTGCCGGTAGACAGGTCGGTGACCTTGACGAACTTGTCGGCGCTGGCCGAGGCCACGTGCCTGCCGTCGCGCGAGAAGGCCAGCCCCAGCACCGAGTCGCTGTGCACGTCCGCCAGATCCTTCTGCAACTTGCCATCGGCCACCGTCCAGATCTTGATTTCGCCGCCGCGGCTGGGCTCTCCGCTGCCCGAGGCCACGAACTGCCCATCGACGCTAAAATCAATCGCGTTCACGCGATCGGAAATCGGGGAATTTGCGTCGCCCGATCCCAGCGTGCGCTCCAGTTTCCATTCGGATGCGAGCGACCATTCCCGCGCCACCTTGTCGGCCCCCACCGACAGCAGTTTCCCGCCGACGGTGAGCGCCAGGGCCTTCACGGCCCCCGTGTGCCCCGCGTAGGTCGCCAAGGGCTGGCCATCCTGCACGGCCCACGCCTGGATGGAATGGTCGTCGCCCCCGGTGAGGAGCATCTGGCCATCGGCTGAGAACGCCACCGAGCGCATCGGCTTCTCGGCCTTGGTGGCGGCCTCCTTGGCGGCGGTCGCCGCGGCGTCGGCTTGCTTCTGCGAATTGTCGGCTCCTGTCTTGTCGGTCTCGGCCTTCTTCAAGGCTTCATCGACCAGCCCCTTGGCCTTGGTGGCCAGGTTAAACTCGTTGACGGCTTCCTGCCTCGGGTCATCGAGCTTTTTGAACTCGGTTTCCGCCGTGGTGATGTTGCGCATGATCTCGGCGAGCTTGGTGGTGGCCGCCGTCTGATCGGCATTAAGCTTGGTCTGCATCGCCTTGATGTCATCGGCCACCTTGCGCTTTCCAAGGGCGAGCTTTTCCGCGTCGGCCTGAACCGTCTTGGCCTTGGTGGCCAGAAGGGTTGCGGCGTCCGCAGCCTTGGTGGCATCGGCAGATGCTTTCTCGGCCGCTTGATATGCCGTCGTGGCCGTGGCGACCTGCGTCTTGGCTGTGGCCAGCGCCGTCTCCGCGGTTTTAACATTGGCTTGCGCCTGCGTCAGTTTCTGCCCGGCCGTGGTGGCGGCCGTCCCTGCCGTGGTCTCGGCCGCCTTGGTCTTGTCGGCCTCGGCCTTGGCCGTGTTGGCCAGCGCGCGCTTGGCGGCGGCATCCTTGTTGGCGGCGTCCTTTTCCTCAGGCTTCTTGGCCGCATCCCCTGCAATTTTCTTGGCCAATTCCTCGGCGTCCTTCGCCACCTTGTCCGCTGCCGCAAACGCGGTCTGCGCTTTCGTGTTCCCAGCCTTGGCGTCGGCCAGCGCCTTGTCGGCGTCCTTCGCAACCTTGTCGGCGTCGGCCAACGCCTTCTGATCGGCGACCAGTTTGGTCTCGGCAGGCTTGAGCTGGGTGTTGGTGAAGGTCTCGACTTGTTTCATGGCGGCGGCTGCGGCCGTCTTCTTGGCCGTGGCGTCGGCGCCTTTGGTCGTGGCGTCTGCCACGGGCGCGACGGCATCCGCCTTGGCCTTTGCGGCGGCGGCTTCGTCGTCCTTGGCGGCTTTGTCGGCCGCTTCAAACGCCTTGCCCGCGCTCTCGATGTCGGTCTTGAATTTGGCCAGTGCGTCTTCGGTCGTCTTCTTGTCCGCGAGGGCCTTGTCAAGCAGGGCCTTCTTTTCGGCGATGGGCTGGCTCTCGGCCTTCTTCTTGGCCTCGTCGCCCTTCTTGATGCGCTCGTCCGCCTGTTTCTGCGCGTCCTGCTTGGCTTTGACATTCCCCACATGGTAGGCCACCTCGGCCTTGGCGAAGGTGGCAAGCCGGTCCTTGTGCATCTGGTCGAGCTTGGGCTCGCGCAGGCCGCGCACCTCGGAAATCTGCGCGCCGCTCGTGGCGTTCCAAACACGGGCGATGTTGTTCTCGCCGGCGGAGGCAAATTTCTGGCCATCGGGACTGACGGCGATGGCGGCCACCGGACCGCCATGGGTGATGGACCGGATGCTGGTGCCCGCCGCGGCATCCCAGTGGCGCGCGCTGCCATCCTTGCTGCCGGAAAGAACCTGGGTCGGCACGCCGGGAATCCGCGAGAGCCCGGTGATGGCACCGGTGTGGCCCTTGAGTTCCTTGAGCGGCTTGAGCCCGAGCAGTTGAGCGGCCTTTTCGGCGTCGCGCGACTTCGTGAGTTCGGTCTGGGCCGTTGCCGCGGCCGTCTTGGCGTCCGCAGCGGCCTTGTCGGCCGCCACCAAATCCGCCTTGGCCTTGGTATCCGCGACCTTGGCGGCGGCGTCGGTGTTGGCTGCCGCGAGGGCTGCGGCGGCCTTCACTGCGGCCGTCTTGGCCGTGAGGGCCAGCGCAGCCGTGTCTTTGCCAGCCTTGTCGGCCACATCAAATGCCTTCTGCCGGTCAGCAGCGGCCTTGGTTGCATCGGCAACCGCCTTGGCCGCCGTTTCATTGATGGTGAGGGCCCCTGCCATGTCCCATGCGCGAATCACATTATCCTCATGCGCCGTGACGAGCAGCGTGCCGCTCGTGGTCCAAGTGGCGGCGGTGATGCGCGAGGGTTTTTCCAATTCCAGCTTGGGGGCGACAAACTTGCCGTCCGCCAGCGTCCAGATGTGGTAGGCGCCATCGGCGGCGCCAGAAAGCAGCCGCGTGCTGTCGGGCGCGAACGCCACGGATTGCACGAGCGCCTTGTGGCCCGAGAGGGTCTTGGAGGCGGCACCGGTCGCGTAGTCCAAAATCTTGATGTCGTTGCCTTCGGCGGCGGCAATCCATTTGCCGTCGGGGCTCACGTCCACAATGGCGGCGTCGGAATTGATGGGCAGCGCCCGCAGGGGCTTGGCCTGCTGCCGGCGCCAGAGTTTCACCTCGCGGAAGCCGCCGCTGGCCAAGAGCGTGCCGTCTTCGCTGAAGTCCAGCGCGTGCACCATGTCCAAGTGCGCCACGCCTTGCTTGTACAGACCCTTCTTGAGCAGGGCATCGTCGGTGAGACGCGCCGCCACTGTTTTGGTGGGCAGATGGTAGATGAAGATTTGGTTGGCACGCCCGGCCGCCGCGTACTGCCCGTCGGCGGTCACCGCCACGGAGTAGATGGGATTGAGGCCCGCCGGCAACGGCTGCCATTCGATGTCGCGCGCCAGACGCACCTCGCCCTTGGCGCCCTGTTCAATCCACAGTTTGATGAGGCCCAACTCCTGCGGAGTGAGCGAGCGCGCCGAGACCTTGTTGTCCAAAGGCGGCATCACAGGATCGTCGGCATGGCTGGCGGCCTTGAACACGGTGCTCTTGGCTGCGTCGCCCGGCACGACCGCCTTGGCTGCCACGATGTCCTTGGGCGATTCCAGAATGAGATCGCCCTTGGCCTTGGTGCGGTTGTGACAGGCCAGACAGTTGTTGCGAAAGATGGGGAGGATTTCGTTTTGGAAATCCACCGGCGTCGTGCGAGAGACCGGCGCCACCGGCAGGGGCTTGGGCGCGCCAAAGAGCGTCGCACTGCAGCCTGCCAGAAGGGCGGCACACACCGCGCCGCGCGTGAGGGAAGTATTCTTGCGTTTCATCCAGTCAATCCTTTCTTAGACTCGTGTCTTGGGGTCGCCCTGCAACATCATTTGGCCGCCACTTTCAAAGGCAGAGGCAGCGTGACCTTGATGGCCTGGTTCTGAACCCGCACCGTCGCCTCCAGCTCCAGCGCGAGGTCGCCGATCGTGGCTTTATCTCCGATCGCCAGCATGAGCTGGACGTCGTTCTTGCCGGCGTCGATGGTGGCTTGCGCCACCGAGAGCCCGGTGCTGCCCTTGGGCATGCCCACCGACAGGGTCACGGCGTCCTTGAAGTCATATTTGCGCACGATGGAGACCGCGATGGGCAACTTGTCGCCCTGCTTGCCGCTAATGGCGGCCGGCGGCTTGACCTCGATGGGTGCCGCGGCAACCTTCACCACAAAGGGCGCGGAGTAGAACGTGCCTGTGGCATCCCGCGCCTTGTTCCCCTCGGTCAGCACGCGCACCACCTCGGCCGCGGCCTTCTTGCCGGTGTCGGCGGCGGCGTTGGCGGCCGTGGCGTCATCGGCCTTCTTCTTCGCATCAGCCTTCTGCGCGTCGGTGGCGCCGGCCAGTTTCTGAATGGCTGCCAGCGCATCAGCCGAGGTCTTGACGGCAGCCGTGGCGGCCGCGGCCGACTCATCGGCCTTTTTCTGCGCGTCCTTGGCGGCAGCCAGTTTGGCGTCCGACTCCTTCTTGTATTTGCCCTTGGCCGACGCCTGCAAATAAAGCACGTGCGTCCCCTCCGGAAGCTTGTAGGTGGCCAGATTGAGCTCCACCTGCCCCTTGGCCTCGCCCTTGGGCAGTTTGATGGCCTTGAACTTGGCGACCTCCGCGTGGCCCAGGAGTTGCACGTCCTTCTCCACGTCCTTGAAGCCGTCGTCCACCGTCAGCTTGATGGGAATCTGCAGGGTGCTGAAGACGCAGTTTTCCCACACCTTGTTCTCCGAGGGCGCCAGTGACACCGGGATGGTTTCCGTGTCGGTCACCGCCAGCTTGAGGCCGCTGGTGAGGCGGGCGCGGCTGTTGGCGCGGTTGGCCTGCGCATTGTAGGTCACGCTGGTGACATCGGCCATGCGGGCTTCGCGCACCACGGGGACGTTGTTGATCGTGGCCTTGCCCATGAGGGCGACCTGCCCGGCCCACGCCGCCGCGTTGGTCTGCGCCTGCAGCAGCACAAGCCCGCTGGTGCTGCCTGCCGGGATGAGAGCCGCGCCAGCCACCACCTGGCCGGGAAGCCCGGCCACCGAAAGCTCGATGTCGCCGGCAAAGTTGTCGCGCCGAAACGCGAAGACGCGCACCGGCAGCACCTCGCCGCGGCGCAGAAAGCCCGTGCGCGATCCCGGCGCCTGATTCCCCGCCGCCGGCGTGGGCTCCAGCATGGCCACCAGCCTGAAGTCCGGAACTTCCTTGCGAACGGAAAGCCGGTAGAGCGCGTTGGGAGCGCCCTGGTTGTAGAGGTCGTAGAGCAGCACGCGATAGGTGCCGTCGTCCGTGGCCTCAAAGCGAAATGCCGGATCGGGCGTGCTGGTGTTAAACAGCGGGCTGGCGGCTGCCGTGGGCGATTCGGCCAGCTCCCGCACCACCGTGACCTGCTCCTTGCCGTCCGCACCCTTGGTCACGCGCTCCACGCGCAGGAAGGGGTTGACCGGCGCGCCCAGGCGCTCGGCCATCACTTCGATCTGGTAGATTTCGCCCTTCTTGGCGTCGAAGCTCATCCAGTCGCGGTCGCGCCGGGGATGAAACCGCCCCGCCACGTCGCAGGGCACGGTCAGCTTTTGAGCCTGCTCGGGTTTGTCGTTGGGCTGCGCGGCCTCGACCACCACGGGCGCGTCGGCAAAGTAGAGACGCACGGGGTTGGAAGCCCCGCTGGGGCTGGGCAACCGGTACTCGATGCCATCAAGCATGGACTGTCCCGGGCCCACGGGCATGGCGCCGCCCAAGGCGGTGCGCGCGGCGGGATCGCCCGGCAGGGCGATGCTAACCACCTGCATGTAGAGGGGCTTGTCGCCGCTGGCCGTCATCTGCGGCGCGAGCTGGCCCGCCGGCAGATTGCGGCCGTACAGGGTGAACTGGCCGGTTTTGCCCGGTTCGCCCACGGGGGGAAAGATGAAGTCGATTTGCGGCCGCGTCGAGATGGCCAGCCGGTAGACGTGCTCGGCGTCGCCGCCGTAGATGAAGTCGTGCAGCACCGCCTGATAATCGCCGTCCGCCGGCACGGCGAAGTCGATGGGCGCGCCCCGGAAGCTGCGCTCGAGCTCGCGCCCGGCGGCATCCCGCACAAAAAACACGGCCTCCATTTTGGAATCGAGCTCGCGGGCGGCGCATTCGATGGTCACTCGCTGCCCGGCCTTGGCGGCGAACTTAAAATGGTGATAGATGCGCGCGGCCGCCTGGCCGTTCACCACCGTTCCAATCGGAACGGCCAGCGCGGTGTCCGGGCTGGTGGCGTTGGCCAGCCTCATTTCGGCCAGGTCGCCGACGGCAAACGCCCGCGCGTTTGAGGTGCCATAGCGCCCGCCCCCAATCGTCACATCGTAAATGCCCGCCGGCACCGCGGCGGCGATGGTGACCACGTACTGGCCGGGCAGCGGCTTGCCCGCGGCGTCGGCCTTGGGCTTCGCTGTCAGGCCGGGATTGGAAAAGACCAGATCCTTCGCGTCGTCGAGATCGGCGCCGCTGACGGCCACCTCCACCGTGGCCCCCTTTTGGCCTCCGGCGGGGAACAGGGAATTCAGCCGGGCGCTGGGAAGGGGCTGGGCCCAAGCCCCTCCGGCAAGACCGAAGGTGGCCACCAGAATTAGACTCAGAGGAATACCCAGAGGGGTGTGTGATTTCATGGTTCTGCCTGTGCCTCGTTCCCGGATTGCACCTCTGCTAAAACCGCCGCGCCCGGGTGCGGCGTTAGCTTGGCCTTTTGGACGGCGCACACCTGTGCCGTCATCAATGCGAATGTGATGGGGCGTTCCATCCCGCTGCGGCGCGCGCTCGCTGTCAGGCAAAAAGCTCGTCGATCGGCTCGCCAAAGGGCAGCACCGGATGCGGGCGCCCCGCGAAGTCCACGTACTGGGCGCGGGTGTCGATGCCCATGTGGCGGTACATCGTGGCCAGCACTTCCTGCGGCTTCACGGGCCGCTCGTTGGGTTCGGCGCCGCGGGAGTCGGAGGTGCCGATGGCGCGACCGCCCTTGATGCCGCCCCCGGCCACCGCCGCGCTGAAGACGTTGGGATAATGGTCGCGCCCGCCGGTGGAGTTGACCTTGGGAGTCCGCCCGAATTCACCCCAGGCAATCACCATCGTGCTCTCGAGCATGCCGCGCTGATCCAAATCCTCGATGAGCGCCGTGTATGCCTGGTCCCACCGCGGCAGGAACCCATCGCGCATGGATTCGTGGCCCTTGACGTGCGTGTCCCACCAGCGCACGTCCACCGTCACCAGCCGCACGCCCGCCTCCACCAGCCTGCGGGCCAGCAGCACGCGCTGGCTCCATGCGGGCACGCCACAACGGTCGGGGGTCGGCGCCTTGTATTCCGCCATGAACCCGTAGCGTTCGCGAACGGCCCGGGGCTCGGCGTCGAGGTCGAACGCATCGCGCGCCTGAGGACTTGCCAGAAGATCCCATGCCTTCTGCTGGTACTGGTTCAGTGTCGCCATTTGCGCGCTGGCGCCGGCCGCCCCGCGGATCTGGTCAAAGCCCGATGCCAGTTCGCGCCGCGAGCCCAAGCGCTGCAGGTCGATCCCCTCGGTGAGCGAAAAATTGGGGACACTAAAAGGGCCTTCGCGCGCGGGATCGGCACCCGTTTCGAAGGGCGCATGCTGACTGCCCAAGTACGCGGCGCCCACTCCCGGGGAGTTTCGCGGAATCATCACGTACGAGGGCAGGCGCGGGTTGAGATGCCCCAACTGCTTGGAGACGACGGCGCCGCAGCTGGGATAGATGTTCCCCGTTCCTTCCGCCGCGGGGTTCGGCGCCGCCGGATACCCGGTGAACAGGATTTGGTCGCCGCTGGAATGACCGGCATCGTTGTGATGCAGGCTGCGAATCACGGAGAACTTGTCCATGATCCGCGCGCATCTGGGCAGAAGGTCGCAAATGTGGAGCCCGGGAACCTTGGTGGGCATGGCGCCGAACGAGCCGCGATAATCGGCCGACGCGTAGGGCTTGGGATCCCAAGTCTCGTGCTGGCTGGGGCCGCCCCGCATCCAAAGGATGATCACCGACTTGTCGCGCGACACCTTTGCGCGGGGGGCGGCCGCTTCGAGCCGCAGCAAATCCCCGAGGGTCAGTCCCGCCACGCCGGCGATTCCGGCGCGCACAAACCCGCGCCGATCCATCGCCAGCCGCCGGCGGAATTCCGCGCAGCCGATTTTGTTTGCTCGATCGTGCTGCGGGAATGCCATGGACGCAATTAGTGGTTGAAGAGAAACTCCTTGGTGTTGAACAGCGCCCAGATCACGTCTTCGTAGGCGACCTGCCGTTCCACGGGTTTCTTGTTGCCCTTGCCGTCGTCCACCTCCCGCGCCATGTGCTGGCGCGCGAGGAAGGTCTCGCCGGCGCTCGGCTCGCGCGAGAAGGCCAGTATGAACAGCTCCCGAACCTTGGCGTCAT
Source organism: Verrucomicrobiales bacterium (assembly GCA_005809105.1). GTDB lineage: Bacteria > Verrucomicrobiota > Verrucomicrobiia > Limisphaerales > UBA1100 > SYLI01. The sequence continues at coordinate 27,203 of SYLI01000038.1, forward strand.
CCTCCCGCGTTTTGTCGCCCGCCAGTTTCGCGGCGCGCCCGCTGCCGCTGCTCAGCTGCGACTGGATGTCGCGCGAATTAAGCAGGTGCAGGCTCTGTGCCAGGCTGGCGTCGTTGGATCGCTCGCATTCGCAGGAGCTGGACGAATCAGGCCGGCCGAACACGGTCAGGAAGTACGACTGGCTGTTGAAACTGTTGTCCGGAAGCTGCACCGCGCGCGTGCCCGCGGGCAGCCCATTAAACGCACTTTGCGCGCCCGTCATCGTGTTGATGGCGTCGTAGAGCACCTCGGCGTTGAGCCGCTTGGGGTAGTAGCGCGAGAAGTAGGTCTTGTCCTTCGCGTTGCTCTCATTGGGGATGGAGCTGAGCTGGTAGGTGCGCGACTGGCAGAGGGTGCGGATCAGCCCCTTCATGTCGAATCCGCTCTTGATGAAGTGCTGCGCCAGCGCCTCCAGAAGCTCCGGATTCACCGGCGGGTTGGTCTCGCGCATGTCATCCTCCGGCTCCACCAGCCCGCGGTTGAAGAAATGCTTCCAGTACCGGTTGGCCAGCGTGTGGGCAAAGAACCGGTTGCCCGGCTGGGCCAGCCAGTCCACCAAGGCATGCCGCGGATCGTCATCCACCGTCAGCGACACGGGCTGATCGCCCAAGCCGGCGGCCAGAACATTTTCGCCGTTCTTCTTGTTCTGCGTCTGCGCGGCTTGCCGCCGGTGGTAGATCACTTCCTCGCCCGGCTCGCGGCCCGGCTTGCGCGACACCGTGGAGAAGAAGGCGCTGAAGCTGTAGTAATCCCTCTGGCTCCATTTCTCAAAGGGGTGGTGGTGGCACTGGGCGCACTGCAGCCGCGTGCCCAAAAAGAGCTGGGCCGTGTCCTCCATCTGGGTCTGCATGGTCTTGACCTCGCGGTACCAAGTGGCCGGCGGGTTGTCCCTCATGTCGCCGGAGGCGGCGAGCACCGCGCGCGCCAGCTCGTCGTAGGGCAGGTTCCGGTTGATGGCGTCCCGGATCCATGCGTGAAACGCGTAGTTGCCGCGCATGTCGTTCGCGTCGCCGCGCTTGTTACGCAGCAAAGCACCCCACTTGTTGGCAAAGAAATCCGCATGCTCCGGGCTGGCCAGCAGATGGTCGATCCACTTGTCGCGCTTGGCCGGATCCGGGTTTTTCAAGAAGGCTTCCGTTTCCGCCGTCGTGGGCGTGCGGCCCGCGATGTCAATGGCGGCCCGCCGCAGGAAGGTCGCATCGTCGCAAACCTCCGAGGGCGGCATCCCCACCGAGCGCAGCTTCTTGAACACCAGGTCATCAATGAAGTTCCGCGGCTCGGGCACCTTGGCAACCGGCGCGCCCAAGGGCACGCTGGCCTGATACACAGACACCTGCCCGAGGTAGCGAATCATCACAGAGACGTCGCCGGGTTGCTCAAAGTACGCGACGTGCCCCGTGCTGCTGGCCTCGGCAATCTCCTTGTCGTTGGCCTCATAGGTTGCGCTGTGCGTGGCGTCCTCGGCGTGCCCATCGCTGTAATAGGCCGTCACGCTCAGCTGCTGCTCCCCCTTGATGCTGGCAAGCCGCTGTTTGGGATGCACATCGATGCGCACCACGGTGGGGTCGCCTTCCTTGCCGTAGACCATGCCCTGCGCCACCCAGCGGGTGATGAGCGCGTAATCGTGCGAGTCAGGATCCAGCCGCTTGCCGCCCCCGTGGGGCAGGATGGCCGCGCCCTTGAGCAAAAGCAGGCTGTTGGCCGGTGCCGTCGGGCTCAACCGGCGCCCGCGCGATTCCTTGACGAGATACTCGTAGTCTTCCTGCGGTTCAAAACCCAGCAGTGAGAGGGCGAATCCGTTTTGCCCGCCGGACTTGCCGTGGCAGCCGCCCCCGTTGCAGCCCGCCTTGGTGAAGATGGGGACAATCTCGTTGGCAAAGTTGATGGGCTGCACCACGCCAAACTGCTTGACCGACACTTTGACGGCCGCGCTCAGCCCGTCGGCATGGCGGGCCGTGATGGTCGCATCGCCATCGCCCAGGGGCGTCACCAGGCCCGTGGGCCCGACGGCCACCACATTGGCGGGCACCGCGGCGTACTGCACCTTGCGCGTGACGTCCGTGGGCAGGCCGGCCTCCGTCGCCGTCGCCACCAGCTGCTGCCGGGAATGCTTGCCCGTCAGCACGAATTGCTTTGCGCCGCCACCCGACTGCGCGGCCATGTCCAGCGCGGTGGGTTTGGCCCCCGCCCCGGTTGCACTCGCGACGCCCAGCGCCGCCATCATCCACAATGTTCTCATAGATCCTTTTTTTCGTTGGCAGGGCCCCAAAGCCCCGGTTGCTGCCAAGTCCTGATTCCTTTGATTCCTCGATTAAACCAGTTCGCGCATCGGCATGCGGCCGGGCGTCACCAAATACTGCGGGCGGCCCGACAAATCCGTTAATGTCGTCGAGCGAACGTCGATGCCGCAATTGTGATAAAGGGTGGCGAAGATTTCCTCGACATGCACCGCGCGGCTGGCTGCCTCGCCGCCCAAGCGGTCGGTGGCGCCGATGGCCTGCCCGGTCTTCATGCCGCCGCCAGCCAACAGCGCACCCATCACCCGCGGCCAGTGGTCGCGCCCCGCACCGCGGTTCACCTTCGGCGTACGCCCAAACTCGCCCCACACCACCACGCTGACGTCATCCCCCAGCCCGCATTGGTGCAGGTCTTCCACCAGGCACGTCACGCCATGATCCAGCGCCGGCAACTGGCGGCTCAGGGTGGTAAAGTTGCGCTCGTGGGTGTCCCAGCCGCCGAAACTCAGCGTCACGCAGCGCGCCCCGGCTTGTATCAGCCGGCGGGCCGTGAGAAAGCGCGTGAGGTCGCCATTGTTGCGCGCGCGGCTGTCGCCCACCTTGTTGTACCGCTCCACATCACGTGGGTCTGCCTTGCTGGTGCTCAGCGCGTCCGCCAGCCGGTTGGAGGTGATGACCTCAAACGCCTGCTGGTTGAACCGGTCCACCCCTTCCATCAGGCCCTTGGAATCCACGTCCCGCCGCAGCTGGTCAAATCCCTCCAGCAAGCCCTTGCGGTCTTCCAAGCGGTTCAAGGTGATGTCGCCCAGCTTCATGTCCGACATGCCCTTGCCGCTCGGGGAGAAGGACTGATGGCTGGCGCCCAGATAGCCGCCGCCGCTGCGCGAGCCCATCATGCTGATGTACGGGGGCGCACCCTGCGCGGCGCGCGGCATGGCCTTGGCCAAAATGGCACCCAGCTCCGGCCAGCCGCCCGAGGGCTGCGGCTTCTCGCGCATCTGCCGGCCCGTCAGGCACTGGTAGCTGCTGTGGTCGCCCTCGCTGCCCACCACCGAACGAACCACGGCAAACTTCTCCATGTTGGCCGCCACGCGCGGCATATGCTCGCACAGGCGCACACCGGGCACGCTGGTGGCGATGGCGGAGAATTCGCCGCGATAATCCGCAGGCGCGTCCTCCTTGATGTCGTACATGTCCTGGTGGCTCGGCCCGCCACCCAGATAAATCATGACCACGCCCTTGTGCGAATCGCGGATGCCCGCGGCATCCTCCGCCCGGAGCAGTTGCGGCAGCGCCACGCCGCCCATCGCCAGTCCGCCAATCTGCAAGAAACTGCGCCGGGAAACGCCGTCGCAATATCCGCCCGCTTTGCCGCCCCAGATTTTTAACATAACTCGCCTTTCTCGCCTTTCTCGCCTTTTATGCCCGTTCTCAAATGCACCCCAGTAGGATGGTCCGGCTGTTGGACAATCCCTCTCTACAACCTATTCAGCCGGCCGCGAATGGCCCACGCCACGCCTAGACCAGCTCGGCCATGGGCTGGCGGCTGCCGTCCACCAAGAACTGGGGCCGACCATTGAGGTCGGGCAACGTGACCGTGTTCACGTTGATCCCCACGTTGCGGTACAGCGTCGCGAAAATTTCCTGAATATGCACCGGCCGATCGCTGGCATCGGAGCCTTCGCGGTCGGTGGCGCCAATCACCTGCCCGGTTTTCATGCCGCCGCCGGCCAGGAGCGTTCCCATCACCCGCGGCCAATGGTCGCGCCCCGCGCCGCCGTTGACGCGCGGCGTGCGGCCGAACTCGCCCCAAACCACCACCGTCACATCGTTGAGCATCGAGCGGTCGGCCAGGTCTCCCACCAAGGCGCTCAGCCCCACGTCAAGCGGCGGCAGCTGCCCCTTCAAATGGGTGAAGTTGTTTCCGTGCGTGTCCCAGCTGCCCCATCCCAGCGTGACAAAGCGCGCGCCGGCTTCGACCAGTCGCCGCGCGGTGCAGAAGGAGTTCACCTGGTCGTTGGGCGTCTTGTAGCGCGCCAGCACCTTCGGGTCTTCCTTCTGAAGATCCAGCGCATCGAGCAGCCGCGTCGAAGTGATGACGCCGAACGCCTGCTGGTTGAAGGTGTCAAACCCCTCCATCTTGCGGGAGTTGTCCGCGTCTCGCCGAAGCTGGTCGAAGCGATTGAGCAGCCCCTTGCGATCCTCGAGCCGGCCGGCGGTGATGCCATTAAGCACAAGGTCGGCGCGGCCCTCGCCGCTGGGCATGAATCCCTTGTAGGGCGCGCCAAGGAAGCCCGGGCCCACCGCATGACCATTGAGGTCGAAGTACGCCGGGGTGCCGTGCGGGCCGCCGCCCTGGAGCTTGGACATGACGGCACCGATGCTGGGCCACCCGCCCGAGGGCATGGGCCGCTGGCGCGTGCGCCCGGTCATGCAGTCGAAGGGGCTGTGATCCTCGAACTGGCCGACCGTGGAGCGGATGGCGACAAACTTGTCGAACATGCGCGCCACGCGCGGGAAATGCTCGCAAATGCGGATGCCGCGCACGTTGGTGTCGATGGCGGAGAAGTCGCCGCGATACTCCTTGGGCGCCCCCTCCTTGATGTCCCACATGTCGGTGTGCGAGGGCCCGCCCGGCAGGTAGATCATGATGATGGCCTTCTGCCGCTGGGCCGAGGATCCCGCCGCCTGTTCGGCCCGCAGCAGTTGTGGCAGCGCCATGCCGCCCATCGCCAGCCCGCCGATCTGCAGGAAGTTCCTCCGGCTGACGCCGTCGCAAAACCTGCCCTTTTCACCCGTGTGAATGGTCAACATAAGTCTTCCTCTTTCGCCTTCCTCTTTTCGGCGCCCCGCCCTGCTAGACCAGTTCCTTGATGAGTTTGCCCTGTTCGATCATGTACGTCGGCCGGCCCTGCGGACTGGTGAACTGCAGCTTGGGGTCGATGCCATACATGTGCAGGATGGTGGCCATCACGTCCTGCGGATGCACCGGGTTTTCCTCGGGCACCTCGATGTTGCGCGAGCTGCGGCCAATCACCTGGCCCATGCGCAATCCGCCGCCAGCCAGCGCCATCGTGCACAGGCGGCCCCAGTGGTCGCGACCGGCGCTGCGGTTGACGCGCGGGGTGCGGCCAAATTCGCCGGTGATCACCACCAGCGTATCCTCGAGCTGACCGCTCTGATCGAGATCCTCAATCAGCGCTGAGACCCCGCGGTCCATCTGCGGGGCGCGGCTGGTGATGCTTCGCACCAGGCCGCCGTGCATGTCCCATCCGCCATAGTTGATGTTCACAAACCCGCATCCGGCCGCGCACAGGCGCTTGGCCAGAAGCAATTGTTCGCCCAGGCCGCCGCCGTAACGCTCGCGCGTTTTCGCGCTTTCCTTGCCGAGGTCGAAGGCGCCCTTCGCATCGCCCAGAACCAGATTGAAGGCCTGCTGCTCAAACCCGTCCAGCCCCTCCATCTGTCCGGAGCGGTCGGTTTCGCGGTTGATGGTGTCCAGCCCGCGCAGAAGGCCGCGCCGGTTTTCCATGCGACTGGCGTCAATCCCCAGCTCCATGTTGCGCTTGGCCTGCCCGCTGGGATCCAGCGCCTGATACTGCGCGCCCAGCCAGCCGGCGCCATCGCTGCGGATGTTGCCCATCCGCACGTACGTGGGCATTCCGGTGCCCGGATGCGTCGTGCCGGCCGCCTTGGAGATGATGGATCCCAGCGAGGGTTTTTGCATGTCCCGGTCTTCATAGCCGGTCATGACCCACGTGGTGGCGGTGCCGTGACTGCTGTTGCCGTGCGCAAAGGACCGAATGAGGGCCATGCGATCGGCCACGCGGGCGATTTTCGGGAAGGTGCCGCCAATGGTGACGCCCGGGATGGGCGTGGCGCATTCGCCCGTCATGCTCCGGTATTCCGCGGGCGCGTCCATCTTGGGGTCGAACGTCTCCACGTGCGTGGCGCCGCCGGAGAGCCACAGCCAGATGACAGACTTGTTGCGAACCTGCTTGCCATCCTTGGCGGCCAGCGCCCGCGCCTCCAGCAGGTTGGGCAGGGTCAGCCCCGCAACACCCAATGCGCCGACCTGAAGAAAGTTCCGCCGCGAGAGCCCGTCGCAGTCGTTGCCATTGTGTCGTCCAAAGATTTTCAGCATAACAAGCCCCTCAATTTCGCTTCCTTAAGTTTCTCACCTATTCCGAAATTCCTAAGGCGCCCACCCTACCCCACCATTTCGCGCAGCGGCTTGCGGCCGTCATCCACCAAATACCGCGGCCTGCCCTGCAAATCGGGCACGGTGGCGGTGTTGATGTCGATGCCCATGCCCGCATACAGCGTGGCAAAGACGTCGCCAAAATGGACGGGCCTGTCCACCGCCTCGCCCGCCTGCTTGTCGGTCGCGCCAATCACCTGGCCGTGGCGCAGCCCGCCGCAGGCCAGCGCCGCGCATGAGACATTGGGCCAATGGTCGCGCCCGCCGTCCTTGTTCACCTTGGGAGTGCGGCCAAATTCGCCCCAGCACACCACGCTCACATCTTTGTCCAGCCCGCGTTGGTGCAAATCATCCACCAGTGCGCTCAGCGCCTGATCGAGCATCGGCATTTCCTCGCGGCCCTGCTTGAAGTTGCCGCCGTGCCAATCCCAGCGGCTAAACGCCACCGTGACGCAACGCGCACCGGCCTCCACCAGCCGCCGGGCCATGAGGAAGTCGTCCAGCAGGCGGTGCGATCCATCGTCCTTGAAGGTCGCAAAGCCGCGCCCGTAGCGGTCGCGCAGCTTGGGATCCTCCTTTTCCAAATTGAGCGCCTCGGCCAGCCGCGAGCTGGTCAGCATGGACAGCGCCTGCTGATTGAAGGCGTCCAGCCCCTCCATCCGCCGCGTCTGATCCACGTCGCGTCGAAGGGTGTCAAACTGCTGGAGAAGCGTGCGGCGGCTGCCAAATCGATCCAAGGTCAGCCCGTTGAGCGACATGTCGTCCTTGCTCTCCTTGGCGGGCTTGAACGGCGCGTGCGCCGGCCCAAGAAAGCCTGCCTGCCCGGGGTCGCCCCAAGGCCTGTGTCCGGTGTTGGGCGCAAGGCTGACAAAGGGCGGCACCCCGGCGCGCGCCGAGCCGTGCAACGAGGAGAGCACCGATCCCATGCTGGGCCACTCGCCCGGCGGCTGGTTGGCGTGCGTGTTGCGCCCGGTAAGGCACTGGTAGGCGTAATGGTTTCCAGTGGCGCCGACGATGGAGCGGATGATCGTGAACTTGTCCATCATCCGCGCCATCCGCGGGAAAGTCTCGCTCACCTGGATGCCATCGACGTTTGTCCCTATCGGCCGGAACTCGCCGCGAATTTCGCTGGGGGCTTCGGGCTTCAAATCCCACATGTCCTGATGCGGCGGCCCACCGGGAAGGAAAATCATGATGACGGCCTTGTGCGACCTCCCCAGCCCCTGCTTCTGCTCCGCCTGCAAAACCTGGGGCAGTGTCATGCCCCCCATCGCCAAGCTTCCAATTTGCAGGAAGCTGCGACGTGAAAGGCCATCGCAGAACCGATACTTCTCGCCGAGCAATGTGATCATATTGCGAGGGGCGGCCCGCCCCGGTTCTTTGACGGGAAGGCCGGGCGGGGCATTCAGCGTGATTCTAACAGAAAAAATCGCCCCGACCCGCGGTTACAGACGCCCCATTGAGGCGGGCACTTCGTCCCCCTGGGCTGCCAGGCGATACACACTTTGGGGATCGGCAAATCCTTTGATCTCCAGAGGCGGCAGCATTTCGCCCTTTTCACCCGCGCTCTCGAAGGTGGATTCGTCCACAAGCACTTCCATCTGCCGCGCCGCGTTGCACAGCCGGCTTGCCAGATTGGCGCCGCGACCAATGACCGTAAAATTAAGCCGGTCAACCGACCCCATGAATCCGGCGAGCATCTCGCCCGTGGCAATGCCGATGCCCACCTTGATCTCGCGCCCGGTGAGGACATTGAGCCGCGTGCGATCCTTGAGCATATCGCGGGCGCAGGCCACCGCGTGCAAGGGCGCCTGCGGGTCTTCGGTGGCCGCGCCAAACACCGCCATCACCATGTCGCCGACAAATTTGTCCACCACGCCCCCGTGCTGGTGCACGACGCGCGTCATGGCGGTCATGTGCTCGTTGAGCAGCGCCACCTGCTGATGAGGCGCGAGGCCTGCCGTCAGCTCGGTGTACCGGCGAATGTCGCAGAAGAGAACCGTCATGCGCCTCGTCTCCCCTCCCAGCGCGCCATTGCGTGCCAGCAGCTGCTCGGCCACGTCTGGATCGGCCACCTTGTTTAACACCTCGCGCAGGCGCTCCTTCTGGGCCAGTTGCACGACCGTCGCGTTGAAGGCCGCCGTCAGCTGCCCGATCTCGTCGCCGCCGGAAACCGGAAGGCGCGCGGTGTAGTCCCCGCGCTGGACGCGCAGGGCGGCGTGGTGGAGCCGTCGCAGGGGCTGCGCCAGCCCGTGCGAAAGCAGCCAGCTTAGCACCATGGCCAGAAGCCCCATCGCCCCGCCAATGACCAGCACCTGTGCGCGCAGATCGGCCTGCACCGCCAGCGGCTCCGCCCAGGAATAAAGCCCCACCTTGTAGGCCGCCGGCAGGCCCGCGCCCTCATTGAGCGACGTGTAAAACACCCCGTAGGGAATGCCGCACAGCTCCACCGTGTCGTGCGACCGCGCCGGGTCGGGGATCCCGTCATCGCCGGCGTCCGCGGCCTTTTGCAGCCACGCCTCCAGGGGCGCCTTGCAGGCCGCCGGGATGGTGTGCGAATGCACCTCGCCGTCGACAAAGAGGCCGCTCTGCACGGCGCTCACCTCGCTCAGCGTTTGCTCGCCCTGCGTGTACATGGGAAAGCCCATGAGCAGCGTGCCCACCTTGCGGCCGCCCCCGGCCTGTTCCACGGGGGTAAACACCACCTCGATCACCTGCCGGTGATCCCGTTCGCCCACTGCGACGTAGCCCACCGCTTGCTTCTCCAGCTTCACGATTTGCGCCGCGAGCGACTGCGCCCGCTCACGAAACTGGCGGCGGAGCTGGCTCTCGAGAAAACCGCTGGCCTCCGCCGGCGGGGTGATGATCTCGCCTTGTTCGCCGACAAATGCCAGGAACGACGCCGTGTAGGGCTCGCGCGCGGCCCTCGCGCCGGGGCCCTTGGGCGCGCCTGCCTTGATTGCCGGCGCCTGGGGGACGGCGGGCGGGGGCAGCGGGCCCCGTGGTTCCGCGGGCGCGAGGATGGGCGCTGCGGCCAATTGGTTGGCGTTGCTTTCCAGTTGCGTGGCCAGACCCCGCAATTCGCTGGCGGCCAGCCTGCCCGCGCCGGTGCTCGTGGACGCCAGCCACCGGGACAGCGGCGCTCCGTCTCCCCGCAGCAATGCAGGCAGCAACACCGCAACAGGCGGCGAGTCGCCGGGCGCCGGCGGATCGCCGGGAGTGGGCAAGCCGCTGCGGGCCATTCCATCTTTGTCCAGCATCGTGGCCAGCCGCGTCAAATCCACCGCCGTCTGGCGCTGCCAGGCCTGCCGTGCCGTCTTCGCCTCATAGGCGTTAAGCGACGCCGTGAGCTGTTCAAACTCGCGCGCGAGCATGGCCTGCAATTGGCGCCGGGCCAGCACGTAAAGGCGCAGGCCGCTGCGTTGTTCCATCGCCTCGCGAACTTCCGTCAAGTCGGCGAATTCGATGCTCCGGGCCCTCACCACTCCCAGCCTGGCCTCCTGTTCGCGCGGCAGGTAATTGAGTTGCTCGGCCACGCGGGCGCGGAAGAGCCCGTCGTGCGCCTGCTCAATCCGGCTCATCGACACCGCCAGCATCGCCGCCGAGGCGGCAGCCACCAGCGCCAGCATCGCCAGCATGAGTTTGAGTCGGAAACTAAAGGTCACTTTTCCCCCACGGCCCGATCTTCCGCCTCCCGGCAGAAAAGCCCGAGCGCTTTCTCATAGACGCCGGAGAGTCATCGGCCGCTCCAACCGTGTCTGTAAAATTGTGCAAAGCCCGTGAGGCCACTTGACGCCACCCAAGCGGGGCGCGACCGTGCCAGCCCATGGAAGCGCTCCCAAGCCCCTCCAGTTCGCCGGTTCCTGCGCCCAGTCACGGCCGCCTGTTTTTGCGGGCGCTCTGTGCCGTGCTGGCAGGGGTGCTGGCGGGGGTCGGGGTCATCATGCTGGTGGAAATGTTGGGGCATCTGCGACACCCGCCGCCGCCGGGCCTGAACCCCAAGGATACCGCAGCGCTGGCCCGATGGGTGGCAACCTTGCCCGCAGGGGCGCACGCCGTGGTGCTGGCGGCGTGGGCTGCCGGCATGTTCACCGGCGCAGCTGTCGCGGCGCGCGTCGGACAGGCACGCTGGCCGGCGCTGGTGGTCGCCATGTTTCTCCTGGCGGGCAGCATCCAGATGCTCATCACACTGCCGCATCCGGTGTGGATGTGGCCGGGCGCATTGATCCTCTGCCCGTCGGCCGCGTTTGCCGGCGTGCGGCTTGCCGGTGCCATGCGGCCCGATGCATCGCCCCAAGCCCCTCAGGGCAATTCCTGAAGGGTGATGTTGCGGTACCACGCCTCGCTGGGCGGGCCGCCGTGAATCTGGACGGCGATGATGCCGTGTTGCTCAATCTTGGTGTCGGCCTCGGTGTAATCCACCGTTTGCGTGCCGTTGAGTGAGAGCCGCACGCGCCGGCCTTCGCAGCGGATTTCGTACCGGTTCCATTCGTCGCGTCGGATGACCTTCTCCACCACGTCGGGGTCGGCCTTGGCCAGCACGCGGTTGCGGCGCGACTCGTCGTAAAGACTGCCCCACCAGCCGTCCCCCATGTCGGCCTGATAGCCGCTCACTTCATGGTGCTTGGGAATGCGCACGGTCCGGATTTGTACGCCCGCATTGGCCTTGGGGCCGCCCAGCAGCTTGAACTCCAGCTTGAGCACAAAGTTGGTGTAGCTGCGCGTGGTGGCGAGAAACTCATTGCGCGGCACCGGCGCCTTGAGGCTGCCGGCGACGATGGCGCCGGACTCGATGCGGAAGGTCTTGTTGATGTCGCCTTCCCATCCGGCGAAAGTCTTGCCGTCAAAAAGCGGCCGGGGTTCTGCCGCCTGCGCCGCGACGGCGACCGCGCACGCAGCCAGGAGGGCGAAGGGGTGTTGCATGGCCTCTTTGTATCAGCGGCCGCCCTGCCCACAAGCCCCAAACCCGCGCGCTCCTTTTCTCATTGCCCCTTGGCAATCGGATGCCGGCGGCTATAGTGCGCCCCCACATGTACTGGCGCATGGCCAAGCGGCTGTTCTGGGAGACGGACAAGCGACTCGTCGCCAAGGCCGCGCTGAATCTGGGCTGGGGCGGGGCGCGATCGGTGATGCGCTTTAAGCGCGGCCTCAAGCGCGGCGAGTATTTTCCGCCCTTCCTCTACATCTCCGTGCTCAACAGCTGCAACCTGCGATGCCAGGGCTGCTGGGTGGATGTGGCGGCCAAGCAGGAGCGGATCCCGGCGTCGGACCTGCACCGGCTTCTGCGCGAGGCGCGCGAGGCGGGCAACACGTTCTTCGGCATCCTGGGCGGCGAGCCCTTCATGTACAAGGGGCTGCTCGACATTTTGGAGCAGCATCCGGACTGCTATTTCCAGATTTTCACCAACGGCCAGCTCATCACCGACGAACTCGCGGCGCAGATGCGGCGCATGGGCAACGTGACGCCGCTGGTTTCCATCGAAGGCACGGAGCTGATCAGCGACGAGCGGCGCGGGAAAAAGGACGTGCTCTCCAAATCC
>SYLI01000039.1 GCA_005809105.1 Verrucomicrobiales bacterium
AATCTTTTATTATCCGCTGCCCGAGGCGCAGAAGGACCGGTTCATGTTCCACATCATTGTGGACTACCCGCAAAAAGACGAGGAACGCGAGATCATCAGCCGCACCACCGGCGCCTTCACCGCGAAGGTGGAGCCCTGCATCAGCGGCCATGAAATCATGCGATGCCAAGAGCTGGTGCGCAAGGTGCCCGTACCCGACCACGTCACCAACTACGTGTTGGAGCTGGTGCGCCGCGCCCGTCCGGAGGATGTGGACGCGCTGCCGCTCACCAAGGAGTACATTGCCTGCGGGCCCGGTCCGCGTGCCTGCCAGCAGCTCATTTTGGGCGGCAAAGTTCGCGCGGTGTTGCGGGGGCGCTTTCATGTCACGTCCGATGACATCCGGGCTATGGCCCATCCGGTGCTGCGTCATCGCATCGCGCCCAACTTCCACGCCGAGGCCGAAGACATTTCCTCGGACGACATCATTGACCAGTTGCTCGAGGCCGTGCCGCAATCCCGCGCCAACGGCGCCGTACCCGCCGGCGCCAAAAACCCCTCCCCATCCTCCGCCAAGCCGGCGTAGCAGCCGGGCGACCCCGGCTGCCATGGTTCATCTCACCGACTACCTCAAGCCGGAAGAATTCAAGACCCTCAAGAGTCTGGAGTTGATGGCGAAGCAAGTGGTCGAGGGCATGATCACCGGCCAGCACCGCTCGCCCCACAAGGGATTCAGCACCGAGTTTGCTCAGCATCGCGACTACGTGCCAGGCGACGAGATCCGGCGGCTGGACTGGAAAGTGTACGCCAAGACCGACCGGTACTACATCCGCGAGTACGAGGAGGAGACGAACCTTCGCGCGCTTTTGGTGGTGGACGCCAGCGGGTCGATGGACTACGGCGGCGAGGGGCGAATGACCAAGCACCAGTACGCCATCCGGTTGGCGGCGGCGCTGGCGTACCTCTTGTCCACACAGCGCGACAGCGTGGGCCTCGCGGCCTTCGACGATGACCTGCGCGCGTTCATCCCGCCGCGTTCGAGCACGCGCCACCTTCGGATTTTGCTGCAGGCGATGGTGGACTCCACGCCCGGTGGCGAGTCCGATCTGCCCGGCGTGTTTCACAAGCTGATGCCTCGGCTGCGCCGGCGTGGTCTCGTGATGATCCTCTCCGACTGCTTTGGCGATGTCGCCGCGCTGGGAAAGGCGCTGTCCTTTTTCCGGTCCGCCAACCACGAGGTGCTGGTGTTCCACGTGCTCGATCCCGACGAGATCGAATTCCCCTTTCGCGACTGGACGCGCTTTGAATCGCTGGAGCGTACCACGCACTATCGCCTGCTCGATCCCCTGCAGTTCCGCAAGGACTACATCGCCAGCTACGAGCGCTATCGCCAGGAATTGTTGGACGTCTGCCGCCGCAACCGGATCGACCTGATTCCCCTGCGCACCGACAAGCCCTTCCACGAAGCGCTGGCCGCCTACCTGGCCCGGCGCCATTCGGCGAAATGACCTTCCTCAACCCCATCCTGCTCTGGGGCGCCGCGGCCGTCAGCATCCCGGTGCTGATCCATCTGTTTAACAAGAACCGGCATGTGACCCGCCGGTGGGGCGCTATGCACCTCATCGAGGCCACCCTGCGCATACAGAAGCGGCGCATGAGGCTGGAGAACCTGCTGTTGATGCTCTTGCGCTGCCTCATCCCACTGCTGCTCGCACTCTGTCTCTCACGCCCCGTGATCACCGGCGTGGGCGCCTTGTGGGGCAACGTGGAGACGTCGCTGGTGCTGCTCATGGACGACAGCTACTCGCTGGAATATGAGGAAGCCGGCGGCAAGCCCTTCCATCAGGCCCGCGCCATGGGGGTCGCGATGGTGAAGGAACTCAAACGCAATTCCGACGTGCAGGTGGTGCGCCTCTCTGGCGGCAGGCTCTACGACTCACCGAGGTCCAATCTCAACCGAGTGCAGAAGGATCTTGGGGAGATGGAGGCGGGCTTTGGCAAGGCGCAGTTGCTGCACGGTTTCAAGGAGGTGACGGCCTTACACCAGGCCGGCAATCTTAAAAATATGCGGCGCGAAGTGGTGGTGCTCACCGACTTTCAACGCGTGAGCTGGCCGAGCAACGAGCTCTCGGCGCTCAAGGCGGAGGCGGAGGGATTGAAGGCAAAGAACGCGGCAATCGACTGGACGCTCCTCGCGGTGGGCGCGGGCAGCCGTGAGAATCTCTGCGTGGAATCGCTCGACTACCCCAGTCTGCCGCTCGCGCCGCAACAGACGCTGCGCGTGCGCGCTGCGGTGCGCAACTGGGGCACGCAGGAGCGCCGCGGGCTTCCTATTGCGTTTCGCGTGGATGGCAAGGTCATCCCTCCGGGCAAGACTCTGGATCTTGGCGCAGGCCAGATGCACAAGGCGCCGGCGGAAGACGATCCCTTCCAGCACGCCTTTGATACGCCCGGCACGCACGTTATTGAGGTCAGTGTCGATCAGGACAGCCTCAAGGCCGACAACACCTATCTCGCCAGCGTGGATGTTTGGGACCACGTGCCGGTGCTGGTGGTGGACGGCGAATCCAGCGCTGCGTCGCTGCGCGGCCAAGTGGATTTCAAGGGCGAGACCGATTTTCTTCGCATCGCGCTGCAACCCTTCCGTGAGGTGAAGCTTCCCGGCGAGAAGGACCTTTACGACGTGCGTGTCATCAAGCCGGCGGACTTCAGCGCCCAAGCCATTGGCGACGCGCGCGTCATCGTGCTTGCCAATGTCGCCCGGCTCGAAGCGGCGCCCACCGATGCTCTAAAGCAGTTCATCCAGCAAGGCGGCGCGGCCTTGATTTTTCTGGGCGATCAGGTGGACAAGGATTGGTATAACCAGCACCTCGCGCAGGCGGGCTATCTGCCAGCGCCCCTCAAGGCGCTGCACGACCATTCGCGCGAGGCCGTGCCCTTCTCGAGGGTGGCGATCAAGAACCTGCGGCATCCGGCGTTGGACATCTTTGCCGGCGACACCGCGCTCACGGCGCGCATCAGCCAGTGGTACACGCTTCAGGAACAACCCGACAATCCGCCATACACTGAACTAGCGCGGCTGGAGGCCGGCGACCTGTTTCTCACCGAGCGCGTCGTGGCCTCAGGCCGCGTCATCCTCTGCGCCAGCACCTGCGATGAGGAGTGGATGCAGGGCATCCTCGAGCCCTACTACGTGCCGCTCATGCAGCAGCTCGTGATGTACCTGGCCTCCTCCGTGGCGCCCGTGCGAAACCTAAGCCCGGGGCAGCCGCTCGTCGCCTGGTTTCCAAAGGCAGACATCGGCAAGGAAGTGAGCGTGGCCTATCTGCGTGCCGACCAAGTAAGCGAGGCCAGCGTCCGGCTTGGCGACAATGCCGCCCAGACGCAGAGCCTGATGGTGGCCGAGCAGGGGCAGCGCGGGTACGTCTACTTTGGCGCCACGCAACGGCCCGGACTCTACGTGCTGCGCGATGGTGCCGGGCGCCTGCAACATTACACCGTCAACGCCAACCGCGAGGAGTCTGACTTGAAGCCGCTGGACGCAAAGGAGCAGGCGCACGTCGCCGCGTCGCTGGAGGCGCGTCTGGTGAAGTCGGTGGACGAGTATCGCCAGCGCGATCACAAGCGGCGTTTCGGTCAGGAAATCTGGATGGGCCTGCTCTGGGCGGTGTTGCTATTTACCTTTGCCGAGATGATGCTGCAGCAATGGATGTCGCGCAAAAAGGCCTGATGCTGGCGGCTCAGACGGCGGCACCATCGGAACCAAAGCTGCAATTCACCGGCGATCTGGGCCTCGTGTCCGGGGTGGCGGTGGCGGTGGTGCTCGGAGCACTGGCTTGGTTGCTTTACCGGCGCGATCTCGCCGGCCGGGGGGGCCTGCTGCGGATCCTGCTGCCGCTCTTGCGCGTGCTGGTGGTGGTGTGTCTAGTGGGTGTGCTCACTGGGCCCACGCTGGTGCGCACAAGGCATCAGGGCACGGTGGCGCACCTCTTGGTTTTCATGGACGGCTCGGCCAGCATGACGGCGCTGGACGAGCAGATGGAGACCGTCCGCAAGCTTCGCATCGCCTCCAATCTGGGCTGGGTGAACGGCGCGGGCGCCGACGATCCCATGAGGCGACTGCGCGACCAGCTTGCGCAAGCCGCGGCCAAGACGGAGTCGCTGCGCTTCCTCGTCAATCCGGTGGATCTAACGGCGGGCCTCAAGGAATTGCAGGAGCTCATTTCGGATGCGGCGGGCAGGCTGGACAAGCTTCCCGACGGACAATGGCCTGCGCCACGTCGCGTGGAGGTGCGGACGGAGGTGTTGGATCCTCTCGCCGCGCTGGACGTGACCGATCCGGCACGCGCGCGCGACCAAGCCGTGGTGCTACAGCCTTCAATGATGCGGTGGAAGGGCGAGCTGGACTTGGCCGTGGCCAAAGCCGACGCGCAAACGACCAACAAGCTGGACGCACCGGCATTGGCGGCGATCAAGCGATTTGACAAGACGCCGCGCTGGGAGCGCGTGCAGGCGGCGCTGCTGGCGGGAGGCGAGAGTCTCTTCGAGCGGTTGACGGTCGACCATCGGGTCAGCCTCTATGCGTTGACCAACGACACGCATCGCGTGTTGTGGCAGGCGCCGCAGCGTGGCAATGCGGGCGCGCCGGAGTTTCCCAAGACGTTTGGGTTTGGTCCGCAGATGACCAACGTCATGGAGACCGACCTCGTGACTGGGCTGGAGCAGGCGATGGCTGGAGTGGATGCCGCGGCGGTGGGGGCGCCGGCGGATGGATTTGCCCGCAAGCAGGTGGTGGTTCTCATCACGGATGGCCAGCACAACACCAAGCCCAATCCCAATGATCTGGCCAGGCGCTTGGGCAGCCGCCAAGTGCCCATGCACGTCATTGGCGTGGGCACCACACGGCAGCCGCTCGACTTGGCGGTTCAGCGGATTTTTGCGCCCGCCAAAGTGCCGCCCAATGCGCGGCTGGGCGGCAGCGTGGTGCTGCAGGACGGGATGCCGGCGGGCCGGCCGTTCACACTGGCGATCGAACACAAGGGGCGGCGCGTGTGGTCGCTGGACCTCATGACAACCGAGGGTGGTCACCGAGAGATTCCCTTCGACTTTGCGATCGAGGAGATCGTCGAGAGCGAGAAACAGATCCAGAACGCCGACCTGCTGTTTTCAAACCTGCCGCTGACCTTTGACGTGAAGGTGCAGCCGCTGGAAGGCGAGGCCAATCCGGACAACAACAGCGGCAAATTGCGCACCAGCGTGGTGACGCAGAAGAATCACATGCTGCTCATTGACGGGCGGCCGCGCTGGGAGCAGCGCTACCTTAAAAACCTCTTCGAGCGCGACGACCGCTGGGAGATTCACACCCTGCTTCCCGATCCCTCCGGCCAGGGTGGCCTTGGCCAGCGCGGCCCGAAACCCAACCAGTTTCCGAGCACTCGCGAGCGGCTCTTCACCTACCAAGTGATTCTGCTGGGCGACATTTCGCCGCAGCTCTTCCGGCCGGAGGAGCTGCAGTGGATGCGCGAGTTTGTGCAGTTTAACAGCGGCGGCGTCATCTTCATTGACGGCCACTACGAGAAGCTCTCGAGCTTCCTCAATACGGCTCTCCAGCCGTTGTTTCCGGTGAGCTGGGCCGGGCTTGCCGATTACAAGAGTCTCAATCTGACCTACCGCCCGTTGACCGACGAGGCGGCGCTCAAGCTTGATGCGGACGCGAAGCAAAACGCCACGCTCTGGGCAGGGCTGCCCGGTCCGCGCCGCATGGTGGTGGCCGAAAAACTGCCCGGCGCGGACGTGCTGCTTGAGCTCACCGAAGACCAGGGCAACGTGCGGCTGCCCGCGATGGTCTTCCGCCGGTTTGGCTCGGGCCGGGTGCTCTACTCGGCCACCGATGAAACCTGGCGCTGGCGGCAGGACGTGGGCGACCGGCATTTTGAAAAGTTCTGGAAACAGGCGGCCAAGATAGTGATGGAGGAACCCTTCGCGGTCATGGACCGGTTTCTGGCCATCGACAGCGGGCCGCCCCACTATGAGGTGGGGGAGCGCGCCCAGATCCGCGTGCGCATGCGCGATCCCGGCGCGATGGCGTGGCTGGAGACCAACAAGGCCAAGCCCGTGGCGATGCTGATGCAGGCGGGCAAGGTGGTGGCGCAGATTCCGCTCGACGCTGATTTTCAATCGGCGCTGTACCGCGGTTTTAGCGAGCCGCTTCTGGGAGGCGACTACGAGGTGCGCATTCGTGTGCCTGGTCTGGCGGAAGACCAGGTGAAGGCGCGCACGCAGTTTAGCGTTGCTAGTGTGCCCAGCGGCGAGATGAGCGTGCTACACTGCCACGAAAAGCAGTTGCGCCAGATGGCGGCCGATTCGGGCGGGCGCTACTATCCCGAGGAGGAATTGCAGCAGCTGGTGGACGCGCTCAAGCCCCTCAGTTCCGGCGAAACCTTCGTGGAAGAGGAGAAACTCTGGCAAAGCTACTGGACGTTCCTGCCCATCATGCTTCTGTTGACGGTGGAATGGGCGCTGCGCAAGCGGGCCGGGCTCATCTGAAAGCGGCAGGCATTGCGGCCACTGAAGGTTGCGTGTATGTTCCTCCCAGCCGGTTGGCTGGCTCAAATAGCCATCGCATGGACGACCACCTCGATCCCGTCATCCTCGGCAAACTCAGCCACTTTCGCCGCCGCCTGCGGCTGCTTGAAATCCTTCGCGGCCTGTTTCTCGCGCTCATCGCCGCGTTGGGATTATTGCTGCTCTTGATCGCGGCGGACTGGGTGCTTGCCCTCTCCGATTCGGTTCGCACCTGGCTACTGCGATCGGCGGTGCTCGGAGTGGGGCTGCTGCTGGTGCGGGCAATCGTGCGGGCTTGCTGGGGCGCCCCGGATCTTCGTGCAACGGCTCTTCTCCTAGAACAGGCGCAGCCGGAATTGCGCGAAGACCTGCTGGCGTCCGTGGAACTGAGCAACCTTGAAGTGGGGCGCACTTGGGACTCAATGGCCTTTCGAAACCGTTTGCGTCACGACGTTGCAAGCCGCATGTCGGGCCTGGACATCGGCCGCGTGCTGCCGCTGGGCCGGCTGCAGCATTTTTGGACCACCTCGCTGGTTCTGCTACTGGTCTTAGCCATCGTGGCCGCGGTGCCCTCTGGGCGTGCCCACCTGCGGCGCGTGGCGGCGCCGGGCCGCGTCAACATCGGCACGACGTCCGAATCTGACTTCCACGTGCTGCAGCCGGCCGATCCTGAAAACGCGTTCGCGCCGCGCGGTGCGAGTATGCCCGTACTCGTCGAGGTGAACTCGCGCGCCATTCCCGACCAGCCGCACATTCAAACCGACGATGGCGCCGGTCATCGCGTGCAGGTGGTGATGAATCTGGTGGATCAGGGCAACGCCACTTTGGACCAGCCGACGCGCCGCTACGCCTCGGCTGTGCCGATGGACGCCGACACGATGCGGTACCGGTTTCTGGCGGGCCGCCGCCAGTCCAAGTGGTACACGGTGCGCATTCAGGATCCGCCCCGCGTGCTGGGCTTCATCAAGCAGTTCCAGTTCCCGGCCTACAGCGCGCTGCCGCCTGCCCTGTTGCGCGAGGCGCACGGCCATGTGGAAATTCTGGAAGGCACCCAGGTGCGGCTCATTGCGGGGATCGATCAGGAGCTTAAAAGCGCGATGCTGCGACATGTGCAGGGCGGCGTCACCAATGAGGTGGAGATGGAGCCGGCGGGCGATCCGGACGCCCCGAAAAGTCGCAGCGCGCGATTCACCATCCTCACCAACGGAATCTACACCCTGCATCTAGTGGCCGCACACACCGGGATGGCGAACAAGCCCGGCGAGGAATACCGCATCAAGGCGCTGCCCGACGAGAGGCCCGAGGTCACCATCCAAAGCCCCGAAGGCGATGTGGCGCGCCGCCCCGAGGACGTGCTGGCCATCAGCGCCCTGGCCCGTGACGACGTCGCGCTCAAGGAAGTGCGGCAGCTCTTTCAGGTCATCTCTGCTTCCAAGACCAATGCGTGGACCACCAACGTGCTGGCTCTTCCCCAACTCCCCCAAGCCAACGCCACCCTCGAACTGGCGTTTGACCTGCTGCCGCTGGATGTGAAGCCGTCCGACGTGGTGCTGACGCGACTCGTGGCCGTGGATGTGAAGGGGCAGACGGGCGAGTCGGCCCTGCTGACCCTTCGTGTCGAATCGGCCGTGTTTGAATCGCGCCGCATCGAGGCGCTCAAACCCAAGCAGTCCATCCTGCGGGCCGCGCGCGACCTCAGGGACTCCATCGCGAAACTGCGCCAGGCCATTCCCGACGACCTTGCCGACCGCCCGCTGGGCGACCTGCGCCAGGCGCGCGACGATTCCGAGAAATCGCCCGCGATCATCATCTCCAAAATCGCCGCCCTTCATCAGGCGTTGGCCAGTGCCACCGCCAAGGCCCGCCCCGGACGTGAATCGGCCGAGCTGGTGCTGCTCTCTCACACCCTCTCCAGAATGGAACACGAGCAGCTGCCCTTCACCAGGTTGCAGGCCGCCTTCGACGATGCCACCCAGGAGACTCGCGCCGACCGCACCCGCGCCGCCTCGGCTGCCGTTGCGAAGCTCGCGGAACTGGCCGGGCGACTGGCTGAGAACGCGCGCTTGCAGCTCGCCGCCGACGAAGCCGCGGTGCTGGTCGATCACCTGGATTATCTGGCGCAGTCCCAGCGGTGGATGAACCGTCTGGCCGGTGCGGGCGCGGCGCCCGATGACACCGCCGGCAAGCGCCTCGCGCGCCGCCAGGCTGCCGCCACCAAGGACATTCTGGGCATCCAGCAGCTGATGACCCAGGCCGCACCCCAGTTCGACATCAAGGTTGCCGCCGAATTGAATGCCACCGGGGCGCAACTGGGTGCGGACCGGCTCCTCATGGAGACGGCATTGAAGGCCGGCGATGCCAACGGCACGCTGCTGGGCCCCTCGCTCAAGTTCCAAGCGTCGGTTGAGAAGGCCGCCGGGGTGCTGCGTCCCCTGCACCGCGCCGCCGTCCTCGATGCCGCAGTCGCGCGCAAGCAGTTGGAGGTGGACCTTCAAGGCGCTGACCGGCCGTTCGTTCAGCTTGGCGACCGGCTGAAGGCATGGGAAGGGGCACAGGCGGCGACCAAGGGCGCGCAAGGAGCGGCGGCAAAGCTGGCGGGGGCGCGGTCGCTGCTGGCCGAAGAGTGGGCGCGGCAGGCCGCCAGGTCTGCCATGGCCCAGTTGCGGGCGCGGGCTGTGGCAGAGGCCGGGCGTGTCGACACCGATCAGGCCTTCGTCAAAGACCTGTTCGACGCCGCGCAGGCCATCGAGCACATCGCCCAGTCCACCAAGACTCCCGCCGATCAGGCCGCGCAGCTTGCGGCCCTCGCGCAATCGCTTGGCACGCTGGAACAGTCCCATCGGCTCGTGGAGCTGGAGGGCAGCCTCAACGCCCTCTCCCAACTGGAGCGTTGGCGGCAGGATGCCACCGACCTCAACACACTGCGTGTACGCGACTGGCAATGGCACCGGGACCTGTTTGACCGGTTGCCGCCCGACTTGCGCAAGACTCGGCTGGCCGCGCAGGCCGCCGAACTCATTGAACAGGCCGGCGCCAGCGCCGAAGCCCGCGCCATTTCCGCCGAAATGGACCGGCGCAACAACACTCCCGGCACTTTCACCATTGAAGGTCTTCCGAAATGAGGCACACTGTGGAAAGGAAACATGAAACTCCAACCTTGGGCACTCCTTCTTGCCCTCCCGGGGCTCCTCCACTCCGCGGATCAGCGTCCCCTGACACCGCTGGATGAAAAGCTGAACAAACTCAATCTGGAAGTCCGCCGCGCCAAAGAGGCGTCTCAAGCGGATCTGGAAATCGCGCGACGCGCGCTGGCCGTTGCCGCGCCCAAGCTGCCGGATAGGCTGCAGCACCTCGCGGGACAATTCCGCGAGCTTGAGCAGCGCGCCAAGGAAGAGGCCGCGCTCGTCGCCAAGGAAGGCAAGCCCCAACCCGAGGCCGTGGACCAGCTCATCAAGCAGCAACAAAATCTTGGCCAGAAACTCTCACCCCTGCAGGAACACCTTCGTCGCGATGCCAACGCCCAGAACCTTGCCGGCAAGGAAGGCCGCGAACGCGCCCGCGACGACGATGATGGCGTGGAGATGTTGCGGCAACCGGCCGCCGCCGCCCTCAAGGCGCTGCAGGAAGCGGCTGAAAAACCCGACGCCGCCGCCCAGCAAAAGGGGCTTGAGGACGCCGCCGCCCAGCAGGGCAAGGTTGCCGACGCCCTCGACCTGCTGGCACAGCACTTCAAAAACCTCGAGCAAGGCGACCCCGCCGCCATCGCCAAAACCCGCGAGCAACTCCGCAAGGCCGAGGAGGATTTGGGACTCAAGAAGGCGATGGACCAGCAGTTCGCGCGGCTGGAAAAGCTGATGGCTCTTGCCAACAAGACGCCCGAACAAGCGCTCAAAGAACTCGAGGCGGAGCTCAAGAACAACCCCGCGATGAAGGAGGAGCTTCGCAACCTCGCCGAGGCCGCCGCCGAAAAGGCCCGGCAGGACCTCAAGGACGCAACCGCGCGCCAAAAGGACCTCGCGGCGGATCTCTCCAAGCCCGATGCGGCGCAAGGTGGGAAGCCAGAGGAAAAGGGAGCGGACGCGGCTGCTGCGCAGCAGGTGGCGCAGGAGGCGCGGCAGTTGGCGCAAGAGCAGGTGGGTGAGATAGGAAAGAAGGCTGAGGCAGGGAAGGCGGAGGGAGCGAAGGAAGATCTGGAGGCTGCGAAGGGGGCGCTGGAGAAGGCGGCGAAGCTGGCGGAAGAGGCTGCGAAGGAAGCGGGCAAGGCTGGGACTCCGGAGGAGAAGCAGGCGGTGGACGCGAAGCTTGAGAAGGCGGCTGGGGAGCTCAAGAAAGCGGGGGAGGAATTGAAGGAAGCCGGAGCGAAGGCGGAAGCGGCGGCGAAGGGTGCGGCAACGCCG
>SYLI01000040.1 GCA_005809105.1 Verrucomicrobiales bacterium
CGGCATGGCAGGAAGCCGACTTGTCACGGCAAAGCCCCGCTTTGTCACGGCATTGTCACGGATGCGATGAGCGACCAAACCCGCGCCAGCACGCACTTGTCACGCTGTCACGGCAGAAACACCCCCCCGGAGTGGGTGGGGGCTTCTAGCGAGGTTGCCCCCGCCCTTCTCCCCCAAGGAAAACGACCTGGAAACACACCGGCAAACACCCTTGAAATGGGGGGAAGTGTTAGCGTTTGTGTTAGCGTTTTAGCCACCTTCGCGGGGGCGAGAATCTCTAAACCCTTGATTCTATTGAGGATTCAAAATTGGCGCGGGTGAAGGGAATCGAACCCTCGTCTCAGGCTTGGGAAGCCCACGTTCTACCATTGAACCACACCCGCGCTCAAGGCACGCCTCTGTAGCAAAGGACGACCCTCCGTGCAATCGCACAATCGCGGACACTTCGCGACCCCTTTTCCGCCAGCCTCACTTGGGGCCAGCCACCTTGGGCGCCGGACGCTTCGTCACTTCGCCCAGCAAATCCTTGGGGTCGCGGTAGGTGTACGCGAGAATCTCCGGCAATGGCTCCTGCGTCAGCGTCGGCATCGCGCCCGGTGCGGATTGTTTGCGAACATATTGAACCGACTGCGCCTCTATTGGCCGGCCCTGGGCGTCGCGCCGCAACACCAAGGCGCCATGCCGCGAGAATTCCTCACGCACCGCGCCCCGGACGCGCGTCCAGCCAAACACCCGGCCCTGTTCGTCCCTGCGGTAGTCGTCCTTCCACACCACCGGCGTGACGAGCGACGGATCCACGTAATGTTCCTTCTGATCCTGCGGCAGGTATTGCACCGATTGAAGCTGGCGCGCCTTGTCGTACACGCGGCGCTCGTTGCCGGGGAAGAGCCACGAGATGAAGCTGGGGGGAGAAGGGTGCTCGCCCGCGCTGGTGAACACCCCGATGTCCACCCGGCAGGTGTGGAGCGCGCCGCCCGGCTCGACCGGCCGGCGATCGTGCCAGTCGATCAGGATTTCGGCCTTCGCGCCCTGCTCGTCCAGCGGCCGGATGCGCACGCGCGCCGGATCGCCCTGCAGCAGGTGCCAGGTGAAGGTCGCGGGGCGCCCGTCGGCTGTCTGCGCGCCCACCACCATGCGCCGCTGCCAGCGCGTGGCGCGGGCGACGCGCGCCACCGCGCAGGGGGTGTCAAACACACGTTCGGCCTCGAAGGGCTCGAAGTAATCCATCCCCGGCTGCGCCGCATCCTCCTCCAGCACCCGCAGGAACACCGGAGGGGCGATGTCCTGCGGCCTTAAGCGGTGCGCCAGCCGCACCATGCGCTCCACGTCCAGCGAGTCGGCGGCAAACACGGGCGGGTGGGCCTTGCCCGTGAAATAGTCGCCGGGCTTGGCCACCGGCTTGCGCCCCATGCGAAAGACCATCTGCGCCGTGGGCATGAGCCATTTCTTCTCGACCAGCGCCCGGCGTGTTTCCGGCGTGAACGCCGCGAGGATCTGGGCGAACGCCTGGAGGAACGCCTGATCGGATCCGGAGGAGCCCTGGCTGGTGATGAGGTAGGGCGTGTTGGCGTGGAACACGTCGCCGTGCCCGTCGGCGTCGTGGTCGCGGTGCTCCGGGTAAAAGTAGAGATGGTTGTTGATGTATTGCTGGAACAGCCCGGCGACGAGGCGCGGGTTGGCCAGCCCAAACCGGGACTGGCTGCGCCAGAAGGGCCCCTGAGTGTGCGCCGTCGAGGAGTTGCCCAGCGTCGGCACCCCATGCAGCAGCAGTCGCGCAAAACCGTATTCGTATCCGCGCTGCCGCAAGGCCGCGTCGTATTCCACGCCCGTGAGCTGGGGAAAGCGCGCCATATCCAGCGCGCTGTGGCCGCGGTCGAGGTTGTCGTAGAGGACGCCGTTTAATCCCGCGGCCGTCCCTTCGCCCTGCCACTGGCGCAGCAGATCGCCCGCGCCACTTTTCTCCGTGGTGATGGGAGTGGAGGCATTGTGAGCGCCAAAGGCATGAAGGCTCAGGAACACGCCGCCTTGCTGCGCCCAAAGGATGTTGGTCTCACCCACGCTGGCCACGCGGCCCCGCACGGGCGCCGGTGCCACGCGAGTGGCGTTGGCCGCCGCCAAACTCGCGGCGTATTCCGGGCTGCCAGGCGCCAGTCGTGGCAGATCCAACACCGACGGGGCGGCGGGTTTGGGCGCCCCGGCAGGCGGCGCCGCCAGCAATCCGCAGAATCCCGCCACCGCGGCCCCTAGGATCATGAGCATGAGCCGCGGAGAGGCGGTTTGAGAGGGGGCCTGATTCATGATCGTTAAACGCTGCGGGCGCCCCCCGCGTGTGTCCAGATGTATCGCATCAGCACGGCGCGCCCCGCCATCGCCAGAGGGATGGCCAGAAGCCCGCCCACCACGCCGCCCGCCAAGTGGGCGCCGGCCAGCACGGCCACAATCACGGCGACTGGATGCATGCCCACGCGGTCGCCGATGATGCGGGGTTGAATCACGGTTTTTTCCAGCAGCAGCACCAGCGCGCAAACCCCCAGCCCCAGCAACGGCGCGCCCCACCACGAGGAAACCCGCATCTGGTCATGATAGGCCAGCGACAGTGCCACCACGGGCAGCGCCGCCACGATGACGCCAAAGTAGGGGATCAATCCCGCCAACCCCGCCATCGCCCCTAGCAGCACGGCGAAGGGCAGGCCGATGATGGTGAACCCGAGCGCGAGGCACGCGCCCACACACAGGGCGACGAGCACCTGGCCGCGGAAGAATACCACGAGCGAGTCGTTGAATGCGCCCAGCACGTAGATCACCTCCTCCTTGAACTGCGACTCCATGAGAGGGAGGTAATCGCTCCACTTGCGCTCGATGGTACGCGCCTCCAGAAGGAAGTAGAAAGCGAACACCGGCACCAACGCCAGACCCACCATGAGGCTGAACCACGACGACGCACGGCTTAACTGCTCCGCCGACCAATGCGAGAGGCGCTGCACCGCTTGCACGCCCCATTCGCGCAGGGTGTCCTGATGGTCGCGCCACAGCGTCTCCACCTGGCGTCCCACCCATTGGTCACGATAGCGCTGCTGTAATCGCGCAACCGTCTGCTCCAGCGACTGGGGATCGAGCGCGCGTTGGAGCGCGTCGCCGGCCTTGGCCATCTCGGGCACCACCGCCGTCACCGTCAGTACGGCACCGGCCAAGAGCAGCACCAAGCTTGCGCAGAACACGAGTAACACGGCCCGCGCACGTTGCATGCCGCGCAACTGTGAACCGGCACTCTCGCCCGCAACGATGCGCGCCTCCACCCAGTCCACCAGCGGCGAGAGCAGGCAGGCGACGATGGCCGCCACCATGAGCGGCAGCAACACTGGCGAAAGCCGCTGCGCCAGCCACGCCAAACTCCAGAACACCAGCCCCACCACCACCACGCACACGGCCACCGCCACCGTGGTGAGGCAAAACCACAGCACGCGCGCCTGTCGGGGGCTGGGCACAACGTCACTCATCGCGCCCGCCCCAATTGCCGTGACTTTGCCGCGGCGGCGCGCACCGCACCCATCAAGGTGGCACGCAGCCGGCCCCGTTCCAAGCGGTGCAGTCCCTCGATGGTCGTGCCACCGGGGCTGGTCACCATGTCCTTGAGCGCACCCGGATGCTCCCCTGTCTCCAGCACCATCTTGGCTGCACCCAAGAGTGTCTGCGCGGCCAGGCGCGTGGCCACATCCCTGGGCAAGCCGGCCGCCACGCCGCCGTCGCTCAAGGCCTCAATGATGAGAAACGCATACGCCGGGCCGCTGCCGGAAAGGCCCGTCACCGCATCCAGCAGCCCTTCCTTGACCTGCATTGCCAAGCCCACGGCGCCAAAAAGCCGCTGCGCCGTCTCTGCGTCCGCCGCGATGGCGTGCTGCCCCAGCGCGAACGCGCTGGCCGACGCGCCCACCAGCGCGGGTGTGTTGGGCATGACGCGGATGACTCTCGCGCCGGCCGGCAGCGACGATTCCATGCGCGCCAGAGGCACGCCCGCGGCGATGGAAATCAAAAGATGCGCCGGGCTCAAATCCGGCGCGATGTCGGCGAGCACGGTGGAAACCTGGTCGGGCTTCACCGCCAGCACCAGCACCCGCGCCGCGCGCACCACGGCGCGGTTGGTGGTCAGGGCGCGCGCGCCTGTCTGCCGCGCAAATTCGGCGCGCGCCGCCGCCGACACGTCGCTGGCTGTGAGATGAGAGGGTTTGACCAGCCCGGCGCCGATGCAGCCCTTGGCCAGCGCCGTGGCCATTTTGCCGGCGCCCAGAAATCCGATGCTCAGGATGGATGGCACGCGCGGTTTGTAACAGGAACCCCCGGGGCGCGGAAGAAATTCCTGCCCCGTCCAAGTCCACTGCGGGGACGACTACTCGCGCAGGAAAAAACCGCGCTGCTTTGCGCTGATGGACATGCCCAGCCGCTCCATCACGGCAAGCATGTCCTCCCACACCTTGCGCTTCTCGGACAGCGCCTGATTGCGCAGCAGGTACGCCGGGTGAAAGGTGGGCATCATGGGAATGCCGGCAAACTCGCGCCAGTGGCCGCGCAGTTTGGTGATGCCCTCGGTCTTGCCCAGCAGCCCCTCCACCGCCGTGGCGCCCAGCGCGACCAGGGCGCGCGGCTGGATGATTTGAATCTGCTCCATCAGATACGGCCGGCAGGCGTCCATCTCCGCGGGCGTGGGCTTGCGGTTGCCGGCGGTTTGCCCGGGCGTATCGGGACGGCACTTGAGGATGTTGGCGATGTACACCTGATCGCGTGTCAATCCCATGGTCTGGATGATGCGCGTCAGAAGCTGCCCGGCCTTGCCCACAAAGGGCTCGCCCTGCTCGTCCTCGTCGGCACCGGGCGCCTCACCCACGAACATGAGCTCTGCCTCCGGGTTGCCGACGCCAAAAACCACCTGCGTGCGCGAGGAGGCCAGATGCGCACACGAGATGCAGGGCATCACGCGCGCCCGCAGCGCCGCCAGTGCCGCTGACTTGGATAGACCGACAACAGGAGCGGCAATGGGGATCGAGGCGGCCTTTGGCAAGGCCGGCGTCGGCGGGGTCGCAGCAGACAGGGCGGCTAGTTTCGCCGGAGTCACCGCCAGATGGCTCACGCCCTGGGCCTTGAGTCGCTGCACATGGTCGATGGTGGCCTCCAGTAATTGGTTGTACGCCGACACGAGCCGCCAGCCTAGCGGACCGGGCCGGGGATCCGCACGGCGGAGTTGTCGCAAGTTTTCACCATGCTATTGCCATCGGGCGTCCAGCCGCTACCGTGCCGCCATGACACGGCATTGCCACGGTTGTGGGAAGGTTTGGACGGCGGCCATGGCCCCCGGGCGTCGTGACACGTGCGAGAGTTGTGGTCGCGACCTGCGCTGCTGCCTTAATTGCTCTCACCATGACGCAAGCGTTGCCGAGCAATGCCGTGAGCGGCGTGCGGAATTGGTGCAGGAGAAGGACCGCGCAAACTACTGTGAGTATTTCGATTTTGCCCGGCGCGAATACCGTGCCCAGACCCGTGGCACCTCTGCCAGAGAAGAGGCCGCCCGCGACACGATGCGCCGGCTGCTGGGAGACTAGCCGCGGGCCTCACCTGCTAATGCGGCGCATTAGGCCCGTTTTTTCCCAAAATATCCCTTGACACTTTGGCCATCTCATCAATAGTGGCGCCGGTTACCAAGCCGAAGTAAAGGACGGTGGGGGAAACAGAATTTCGGTCCCGGTCCAGTACAGCCGGGGCCAATATCCTACAGTAGCCTACGTTGTACTGTTTCTGTGTTCACCGGGCCAGGCAGGCCGCCTTCAGGCCACCTGGCCCGGAATTTTTTCCGGGAGGCCCCGCGGCCGTATCGCGGGTGTTTAATCAAAGGCATGCCCGGCGCAACAGAGCACGTTGCGCAGTTTGTGGCGCACGAGTTCCTTGACGGCCTTGCGCGCGGGGCCGAGATATTTGCGCGGATCAAATTCCTTGGGCTGCGTGGAGAGCACTTCGCGGATCGCCGCCGTCATGGCCAGTCGCAGGTCGGTGTCGATGTTCACCTTGGTGCAGCCGGTGCGACGGGCGATCTCAATGTCGGCCTCGGGCACGCCGGCGGTGTCCTCGCCCATCGTGCCGCCAAAGCGGTTGATCTGTTGCGCCAGATGCTTGGGAACCGAGCTGGCGCCGTGCAGCACCAGCGGGTAATCGCCCTGGCCGGCATCCTTCAGCGCCTTCTTGATGGACTTGAGCCTCTCGAGGTCCAGATGCTGCTCGCCCTTGAACTTGTAAGCCCCGTGGCTGTTGCCGATGGCGACGGCCAGCGAGTCGACGCCGGACTGTTTGACAAACTCCACGGCCTCCTCCGGATGCGTGTAGCAACCCCCTTTGGAATAGGCGCCGCCTTCCTCCCCGTCGTCGTGCTGCGCGCCCACGAGCATGCCCAGCTCGCCCTCGACGACACAGTCGTGCCGGTGCGCGTAGTCCACCACCTTGCGACAGACCTCCACGTTTTTCTCAAAGGGATCGTGGCTCGCATCAATCATCACGCTGGTGAATCCCTCATCAATGCACTGCTTGCACAGCTCGAAGCTGTCTCCATGGTCCAGATGCACCGCGATGGGGATGCTCGAGAGGCTCACCCCCGCCTCGATGAGCTTTTTAAGATACACCGGGTGCGCGTAATCGCGGGCACCCTTGGAGATCTGGAGCATCACCGGAGCCTTCTCCTCCTCGCAGGCCTCGATGATGGCCTGCAGCAGCTCCATGTTGTTGACGTTGAATGCGCCGAGGGCGTACTGGCCCTTCAGCGCCTTGGCGAAGAGTGCTTTGGTGTGGACGAGCGGCATGATGCGTGGGCGGGAGGTTGCTCCGCCGAAGCGGCCGCAAAGCCTACTAGAGCCGCCCAGCTTGGAAACAAAAAAACGCGCCGTTCACGGCCGCGGCACCACCGGCTGCACCCAGGCCGCCTGCTTCTCGCCGGCCGGCATGGGGTTGACCATGGACTTTGAGGAGACCACCTTGGCGCGCACGTAGATTTCGTCGCCGCGAAATGTGTAGGTTGCTGTGGCGCCCAACACCTTCGCAAGCTCGCAGCCGATGTCGGGGCTGTAGCGGTGCGTCACTCGCAGAGCCTCCCCCGTGGGCTGGCGGAGGGGTTCGTTGGCTGGATCATACCCGCGCCGCGTGCCGATGAAGTAGGTCGTGTATCGCACGCCCGGCTCGGCCTCGATGTCCACGCCCAGTTCCGTCGCGCTGCGTCGCACCTCGCGCAGGCGCACGCCCGTGCTGGCATAAAAGTCGCCCGCCTCAAGGGCTGCGATGAGCGCGGCGGGCTTGAGTTCGGCTGCGCGCACCATCACCCAACCGCGCCCCGGATTGCTGAGTTTGTTGCTCACCGAGTGGTAGTTGTGCGCGTCATCCGTGGCCAGCCCGTACAGCACGGTGCCCTTGCGCTCGGCAAGCCGCCGCGTGAGGAGGATGTCCCAGATGCGCTCGGTGCCCGCGTGCAGCGCGTCGCCCTCGTTGCGCACCAAGGGGTGCCCGTTATACACCTCAAAAAACGGCTCGCCGGTGACCTCAAGAAATTCTTCCGCCGTGATGCCCCACCCGAAGTTGGGGTGATTGAGATGAGGCAGCATGGGCTGGCCCGTCCTGCGACGCTGCTCCAGGATGGCGTTGATGTTGCGCTGCATCACCTGCACCACATTGCTGCCACCCTGCGGCTTGAGCGGCTCCTGCACATTGGAGACGTTGATGTGTACGGGGAACGCCTTGTACTGATCGGTCACCTCGATGCCTTGCAGCATCAGGAATTGCCCCGGAGCCTCCACGCGGCCGCGGAACTCTTGGAACGACTTGAGCCGCACCTCCAGCCGGCCCTCGACGCTGCGCGTTTTCACCCAGTCCTCGCCCCACGCTTTCCGGTAGCGCGCCAGCGCGGGCATCCCGCCCTTGGACTTGGCCACGTCCACCCATCGCTCGCCGGCCTGAAGGCGGTTGTGATCGGTGAGCGACAGGAAGTGGTAGCCCTGTTCCTTGTACCACCGTGCGATGACCTCTGGATAATCATCGCCATCACTCCAGAGCGTGTGAGTGTGCAGATTGCCCTTCCACCACTGCGGGGCCGGCAGGGGCGCCGCAGCGGCCGTCGCGCCTGCCGCCAGCAGGCAGGCCAGCCCCAAGAGCGCGCGCATCTTATTTTTCCTCCTTGTCCTTGGGTGCCACGCCCGTGAGTTCGGTGAAGGCTTTCTCCACCTGAGCTTCGATGAAATCGCCCACGTATCGCGCGATGGGTTCCTTCTTGCGGATCGCCATGCCCACGTCCTTGGCGCGCTCGCGCGCCGCCTCCGGCGTCTTCACGGTCTTGGCCAGCTCGCGGACTTGCGCCTGCAACTCGCGGAAATAGGCCATCTGGTCGTCCAAGAGCGCGCCCGATGCGTGCGGCCCGTGCCCGGGGCAGACTCGCGTAGCGCCCAGTTTTTTCGCCGCCTCCAGGGTCTGCACCCATTTCAGGCTGTTGCCGTCGCCCACATAGTTGTAGGGGCCGTTGACGCAGGCGTCGCCGGTGAAAAGGATTTTCTCGCGGGGCAGCCAGACGAACGTGTCGCCCTGAGTGTGCGCCGTGCCCAGATGCAGCAGCTCGACGCGCCGCTTGCCATCGTCAAACACCAGCTTGGTCTCAAACAAGACGATGGGCGGGCGCAGCTTGCTCTTGCGCATGTCCTCCCGAGCCTTCGCGGCGAACTCCCACCGGCCGGGCTTGCCACCAAAATGCCCCGTCTCGTATTTTTTCATTTCATCGAGCGCGCCCTGATGCGCCACGGGGGTCACGCCGTTCTCCAGCCACACCTGGTTGCCGTAGGCGTGGTCGCCATGATGGTGGGTGTCCACCACGAAACGGATGGGCTTGTCAGTGGTCGCCTTGATCTTGGGCAGCACCTCCAACGCGCCAGAGGGGAAATTGCCGTCCACCACCAGCACGAAATCCTCGAACACAATCCAGCCGTGGTTGCAATGGCCCGACGCCTTGAGGTCGCCCTCGTGAAAATACACGCCCGGCGCCACCTGTTGAACCTGGCCCACCTTGCCTTCAGCCGCTTGAAGGGGGCCCGCACAAAACAACAAGGCAGCGCCCGCGAGGGGGAAGATGGATTTCATGCCGCCAAAACTAGGCGGTCACCAGACCCGGCGCAACCGCAGAGTTGGCCTCTCCTGCTCAGGGATGCGCAAGGCGCGCCGCCTTGGCATGGCCGCTTCCCAGATGCCGGTTCACCGCGTTGAGATAGGCGCGGGCGCTGGCCTCGATGACGTCGGTGCTGGCACCCTTGCCCGTCTGCAAGTCGCCGTTGCCAAACATCGCCTTGAGCGTGACCTCGCCCAGGGCATCCTCGCCCTGCGAAACGGCGCGCAGGGAATAGTCCTTGAGCTGGCCGCTCACTTCCGTGATCCGGTCCATCGCCTTGACCACCGCGTCCACCGGACCATCGCCCGTGGCCGCCTCCTGCCGGGCGCAGCCTTTAACACCCGGCTTGCGCAGGCGCACCGTGGCCGTTGGCACCGTGTGGTTTCCCGTCGTCACACTCAGGTAGTCCAGCGACCACGTCTCGGGCACCTCGGTGATGTGCCCCTCAACCAGCGCGGAGAGGTCTTCGTCGTAAACGAACTTCTTTTTGTCACCGATGGTCTTGAACTGGGCGAAGAGCGCGGCGACTTCCGATTCGCCCATGTTGAAGCCCAGATGCTTGAGCCGTGCGGCCATGGCTGCCCGTCCGGAGTGTTTGGTGAGCGGCAATTCCGTGCCCCCCCAGCCGACGTCCTGGGGATCCATGATTTCGTAAGTCTCGCGCCTTTTAAGGATGCCATCCTGATGGATGCCGCTGGAATGGGCGAAGGCGTTTTCCCCAACGATGGCCTTGCTGCGCTGGACCAGGAGGCCGCTCATGCGGGAAACCATGCGCGAACTTTTCAAGATTTCCGGCGCATGGACGCCGCAAGTGGCGCCGCCGAAGAAGTCGCTTCGCGTGCGCAGCGCCATCACGATCTCCTCCAGCGCGGCGTTCCCGGCCCGCTCACCGATGCCGATGACGGTGCATTCCACCTGGCGCGCGCCGGCGCGGACCGCCGCCAGGGAGTTGGCGACCGCCAATCCGAGATCATTGTGGCAATGCACACTGATGATGGCCTTGCCGGTGCGAAATTCGGGCACCGACTCGTGGAGCTGGCCGATGAGCGCGGCGTATTGATCAGGCACGGCCCAGCCCACTGTGTCGGGAATGTTGACGGTGCGCGCCCCGGCCGCCACGACGGCCCTGCAAATCTGAATGAGAAAATCCGGCTCGGTGCGCGACCCGTCCTCAGGGGAAAACTCCACGTCCTCCACCAAGCCACGGGCGCGCTTCACGCCGTCCACCGCCAGCCTGAGAATTTCATCCTGCGCCTTGCCGAGCTTGAACTCGCGGTGAATTTTTGAGGTCGCGAGAAACACGTGGATTCGCCCGCGCCGGCCGGCGGGCTTGACGGCTTCGCCTGCGGCGTCGATGTCCCTGGGGACACACCGCGCCAACCCGCAAATGACGGGCCCCTTGATCTCCCTGGCGATGACTTGGACCGCCTCAAAATCTCCTTCGCTGATGACCGGGAAACCTGCCTCGATGACATCCACACGCAGCCGCGCCAGCTGTCGTGCCACTTCGCTCTTCTCGCGCAGGTTCATGGATGCGCCGGGGCACTGCTCACCATCGCGGAGGGTGGTGTCAAAAATCGTAACGCGTTTGTCGCTCATGACTGGGGTGGTTGCAAAAAATGAAACCCCACCGGCCTCGCGGCGGGTGGGGTTTCTCCATTCGTGTGACCAGAATTCAGAACCCGACCGCCTCGCCCGCCAGGGGCAGTGCGTCGCCTAGCGCCAGTCGCAGGTTCAGTTTGCCGCTCACAGGCTGCACCCTAGTTCCCGACTTCACTGAGGTCAAACTAGTTTTGCGCATCTGGAGCATGCCGATCTGCCTCCAAGCCCTTGGGCCGCGAAATGTATTGAAGCAAAACTTCTGCAACTGCCACAATGAGCTGACTCACATGACAACTGATCCGCAGACTCTTTGGAAAAGGTTTCAGAAGTACTACAAGCATTTCCCGTCAATAGGTCTCTCAATCGACATCAGTAGAATGCACTTTGATGACGTCTTCCTTCAGGGCATGGAAGGGCGAATGCAGCGCGCATTTCAGGCGATGGAGGAATTGGAGCGTGGCGCAATCGCGAATCCTGACGAGAACCGAATGGTCGGCCACTATTGGCTCCGAAATCCAGCCCTCTCCCCGACTGAGTCGATTCGTAGCGAGATAGAGTCAAATATCGCTTCCATCGAAGCATTTGCCTCAGACGTCCACTCTGGAAAGATTCAAGGAGTCCATGGCAGGTTCAAGCACCTGCTCATCATTGGAATCGGAGGTTCGGCTTTGGGTCCACAGTTCATCTCAGATTCGCTCGGAAGCCCCGCAGACGATGAGATGACGTTGCACTTTTTCGATAACACTGACCCAGATGGGTTCGACAAAGTGCTTTCGACGCTTGAAACCCTGCCGGACGGCAGACTTGGCCAAACTCTGACCCTCGTCATTTCAAAGAGCGGCGGCACGAAGGAAACAAGAAACGGCATGATCGAGGCAATGGCTGCCTACAATCGGGCTGGGATCGATTTCTCTAAGCATGCGGTTGCCATTACTGGCAATGGATCGGCCTTGGAGATGGCCGCAGTTAACGATCACTGGATGTCAGTTTTCCCAATGTGGGACTGGGTTGGCGGGCGCACAAGCGTTTTTTCGGCAGTCGGATTGGTTCCGGCAGCATTGCAGGGTATCGACATCCGGCAGCTGATCCGAGGCGCGGAGGCGTGTGACTTGGTTACTCGTGAAAGGGAGACAATTTCGAATCCAGCGGCGAGCCTGGCACTGATGTGGTTTCATTCGGGAAGCGGAAAAGGCACTAAGGCGATGGTCGTCCTTCCCTACAAGGATAGACTGATTCTTTTCTCAAGATTTCTACAACAACTAGTAATGGAATCGCTTGGTAAGACGCTGGATCTTGACGGCAAGCCAGCCTATCAAGGGCTCTCGGTGTTTGGGAACAAGGGATCAACGGATCAACACGCTTACATTCAACAACTTAGGGACGGAATCGACAACTTTTTCGTTACTTTCGTAGGCGTTAGCAAAGATCGGGCTACAGCAACCGTGTACGTAGAGGATCAGTGGATTACATCTGGGGATTACCTTCATGGCCTTATGGAAGGAACAAAGACGGCACTATTCGAGAATGGAAGAGGTTCTATAACGATAAGGATTGATGAAGTATCTCCATTTCATGTTGGAGTGTTAATTTCGCTTTACGAGCGTGCGGTCGGCCTTTACGCGCAATTGATCAATGTGAATGCCTACCATCAGCCGGGCGTAGAGGCCGGAAAGTCAGCCGCAAATCGTGTGCTAGAATCCCAGCGAGCCGCGGTGGATTGCTTGATGCGGCGGGCTGGCCATTCGATGACGATTGAAGACTTGGCGATGGAGTGCCAGATGGTTGACCGGGCTGAAACTCTCTTCGCCGTCTGCGAACATCTTGCCGCCAATGGCCGCATGGTCAAGACACCAGGGGAAGGAATCTTCGACGCGAGGTACGCGCTCCCATCCGGCGGAGAAAGTTCGCTCTGATGTTCAGCTACCCAAGACAATTCGATGTCATCGTCGTCGGTGCCGGCCATGCCGGAATAGAGGCCGCGCTCGCTTCGGCAAGAATCGGCTGCCAAACGCTGCTGCTCACCGGCAATGTAGACACGATCGGGCAGATGAGCTGTAATCCGGCAATCGGAGGCTTGGCGAAAGGTCATCTAGTCCGAGAAATCGATGCCCTCGGAGGCGAGATGGGGATTTGCACGGACTTCACGGGCCTCCAATTCAAAATGCTTAACAAGAGCAAGGGCCCTGCGGTGTGGGCGCCCAGAGCCCAATGTGACAAGAAGGCCTACCAGTATAGAATGAAATGGGTTTGCGAGCGCCAAGAGAATCTCACGATCCAACAAGCGCAAGCTTCCGCCCTAGTCCTTGAGGACGGCGCTGCCTGTGGGATCGAAACAGCGCTTGGCGTGCGCTATCGCGCGAATGCCATCGTGCTGACAACCGGGACTTTCTTGTCCGCAATGATGCACATTGGCAGCTCCAAACAGCCAGGCGGTAGGTCTGGCGACGCAGCTTCCACCGGCATCCCGGCATCACTGGCCGGGATCGGACTCGAATTGGGAAGACTCAAGACCGGAACCCCGCCGAGGATTCTAAAACGATCCGTGGATTTTAGCCGATTGGAGATCCAGCCGGGAGACGATCCAATCCCCTACTTCTCGCACTGGCGGAACGAACTGTTCCACGTGGAACAGCCACAAGCGGCAATTCCAGCCGGCTCGGCAAGCCAGCCGAGGTATCCCAAAGGATCGATCCTCGAACGGGCGGGCGGGCAGTTGAATTGTTGGATTACTTGGACCACACCCAAGACAGCCGACTTGGTGCGAGCAAACCTCCACCGATCGCCAATGTATTCTGGGGCAATCGAAGGCATAGGCCCCAGGTACTGCCCATCGATCGAGGACAAGTTTGTCAGGTTCTCGGACAAGCCGCGTCACCAGATTTTTTTGGAGCCGGAAGGAATTGAAACCGACGAGCTGTACGTCAACGGTTTCTCCACTTGCCTTCCTTTTGAAGTCCAGGTGGAAATGGTTAGGTCCATAGCGGGTTGTGAGAATGCAGAAATACTTCGCCCGGCTTATGCGGTGGAATACGACTACGTTCTTCCACACCAACTCAAGCACACGCTTGAGTCCAAGGATTGCCCGGGACTCTTCCTGGCTGGACAAATCAACGGAACCTCTGGTTATGAGGAAGCTGCGGCGCAAGGAATCATGGCCGGCATCAATGCAGCCAGGCGCACCAAGTCGTTGGGCGGAATCATCCTGCGCAGAGACCAAGCTTATATCGGCGTGCTCATTGACGACCTAATTACGAAAGGGACAGAAGAGCCCTACCGGATGTTCACAAGCCGATCTGAATACAGACTGCTTTTAAGGCAAGACAACTCGGACGCGAGACTTTGCAGAATAGGTAACGATATAGGCATCCTTGAAAGCCGAAGATTTAACCATTATTTGAAACTTGAAAGCCAGGTTATCGAAGAGATTCAGCGGCTAAAGTCTGTTAGAGAAGGCCAAGTCACGATGGCACAGTTGCTGAGCAGGCCGGGGGTAAAGTACTCGGATTTGCCATCGGCGAATCCAGATCTGGATGAAGACATTCGCCACAAGATTGAAACTGAAATCAAGTACGAGGGGTATCTCGAACGCCAACTTGATGACGTCGCCAAGTTTAGGGAAAGAGAAAGTATGATTATACCCAAGTGGCTTGATTATAGAGAGATACGAGGGATAAGAAACGAGGCGGCTCAGAAACTCTCAAGGCATCGCCCCGAAACCGTCGGCCAGGCACTCCGCATCTCAGGCGTTTCCCCCGCAGACATCAGCCTTGTGATGGTCAGGATGCGTCGAGGCCAATCATTGCCCGAACCCTCGTGAATTCAGAAAACAGCCGCTGCAGTTTCAATGACGAATGGTTACCTGTTTATTTTGGCGTAGGGCATGGACTCAATCATCTTGGCGATCCATTCCTCGGTGATGAACGTGCGCTTGATATTTAGGTAGATCATTTTCTCAAATCCAAGTAGGTGGCGCGCGCTCTCATTGCCGATGCGGGTGTCGTTGAGGCTGATTGTTTTCAAGCCCGCCATTTTGGACAAATGCTGAGCGCCCCCATCACGGATGTTATTCTCGCTCAGATCTAAAGACTGGAGCTGGGTCAGTTCTGCCAAGTGGGCCAATCCGCGGTGTGTGATGGCAGTGCCGGAGAGATTCAAGGCCTCAAGCCCGACGAGTTTGCCAATGTGCACCAGCCCGACATCCGTGATCTTGGTCGCAGCCACCGAGAGCCGTCGCAGGGATTGGCTCTGTTCCAAAGCCTGAACGCCATTGTCACCCAGCTGTGTGATGTCTGCCACCAGTTCGCGCAACCGGGGCATCGCCGCCAGATGCTTCACGCCGGCATCAGTAATGGCGCTATCGGTGATATCCAGCGCCTCAATCGACTCCACCTTGCTTAAAAGCTCGAATCCCTTGTCACCCACCCGGGTGCCAAAGGCAAAGTAGACCAGGGAAACTTGCGCCTTCTCGTTGAGGTCTATCCGGCGCGAGAGCGACTTGAGCGCTCCATACATATCGCCATGCTGGGATTCCAAGGCCGCCACCAACGGATCCACGGGTTCTTGTCCGTCGGCGACCGCTTCACTCGAAGGGCTCTCGATGGAGATCTCTCCCTCCGAAGCAATGGGGGCAGTCTCGCCGGCCAGTGGCTTGATTTCGGCCGGTGCTGCATTCTGCTGACTGGAGTCAAAGGGGGCAGCAGGGGTGGGCGCTGCCTTCGTGTCGTCCGATTCGGCGGCAGCAGGCGCGAACAGTTTTCCCCAGAAACTCATCCGCCCCCTCAATGGCTGAGGGCAGCAACCGTGTCAAAGGGCATCGATCCACAGGGCGGCGATGACAAAAAAGATTGGTGGGAGGAACAGGATTCGAACCTGTGAAGGCGTAAGCCAGTTGATTTACAGTCAACCCCGTTTGGCCACTTCGGTATCCTCCCGCCGGTGCGACACGCGGGCCGGTGATTTAGCCGAAGACCGCCGCGCTTGTCAAACTCGCGCTCCCTTCGTTAGCTTGGCGCCCATGTTCGCCACACTCAGCGACAAACTTCAGCGCGCCTTCCGCAATCTCCGCGGCCTAGGAAAGATTTCAGAGGACAACATCGGCGATTCGCTTCGGGAAGTTCGCATGGCGCTGCTCGAGGCTGACGTCAATTTCCAAGTCGCCAAGGAATTCATCAGCCGCGTCAAGGCGCAGTCGCTGGGACAGGAAGTGCTGGCCTCGGTCCAACCCGGACAACAGATTGTCAAAGTCATCCATGACGAATTGGTCGCCCTGCTGGGATCCACGCACGCTCAACTCGAGACCGGGGGGAACCCCAGCTGCCTCATGATGGTGGGGCTGCATGGCTCCGGAAAAACCACCAGCACCGGCAAACTCGCGCGGCTCCTGCACAAACAAGGCCGTCGTCCGCTCCTTGTGGCCGCCGACGTGTACCGGCCCGCAGCGATGGATCAACTGGCCGCGCTGGGTGCCCAGCTCGAAATTCCCACCTTCGTGCAGCGAGGCGAAACCGATGTGCTGCGAATCGCCGAGGGAGCACTGGCAATGGCGCGCGCGCAGAATCTCAATCCCATTCTGTTCGACACGGCGGGGCGCCTGCAGATCGACACCGACTTAGTGCAGGAACTCGTCCGGCTGCGCGACCACATCCGTCCACAGGAAATCCTGCTCGTGCTCGACGCCGCCACCGGCCAAGAAGCCGTCAACATCGCCACCCACTTTGATCAAGCGCTGGGCATCACCGGCGCCATCCTCACCAAGCTCGACGGCGATGCCCGCGGCGGGGCGGCGCTCTCTTTCAAGTCGGTCACGGGTAAGCCCATCAAGTTTATGGGCACGGGCGAAAAGCTGGCCGACTTCGAACCCTTTCACCCCGATCGCATGGCGTCGCGTATCCTGGGCATGGGCGATGTGGTGAGCCTCGTCGAACGCGCTGCCGAAACCATCGAGGAAGACGACGCCAAGCGCCTGGAGGAAAAGTTGCGCCGGGGCACCTTCACGCTCGATGACTTTCTGGAACAGATGCGCGCCATGAAAAAACTGGGGCCTCTGGAAAATCTCGTCGGCATGCTGCCCGGCGGCGATCAGGCGCTGCGCGGCGCTGACCTAGATCGCGGCAAACAGGAACTGCGCCGCATGGAGGGCATGATTTGCAGCATGACGCCGGGCGAACGCGCCCAGCCCGCCATTCTTAACGCGAGCCGCCGCAAGCGCATTGCCAAAGGCAGCGGCGTGTCGGTGGCTGAGCTTAACACCCTGCTCAACAAGTTTTCTGAGATGCAGCGCATGATGAAGCAGATGGGAAAAATGCAGAAGATGATGGCGCGGATGGGTGGCGGCGGGCGCCCTCCTTTCATGGGCCGCTAACGCGGCGGGGCCGCGCCCCAAAGATCGTGCGAGGGCCAAGCCTTCACCGCATCGGCCGCCTGGTGAATCAAGGGGTCGATGACGCTGGCGGGCGGCGCGCCCGCAGGCGTGCGCTGGGTGTTAAACAGCGCCGCCCAGCACAGCCCGTCGTGCCGCAGCACCAGCAGCGTGGACGTGCCGGCAAGCAGCCCGTTGTGCCAGTGGTTGGCGCACCCTTCCGTTCCCACAGGGCGTACCTGCCAACCCATCCCGTAATAAACGTCCTTCGGCTTCCCTGCGGCATCCCGTCCAGCGGGGCCTTCCGGCCGGGCGAACATGGCCGACGTGGTTTCAGCTGTCAGCAGCTTGTGCCGTTCGGGGGCAGCCACGGCCGATCCAAAACGCACAAGATCGCGGGCCGAGGCGATCCATCCGCCATGCGAGTCCATGGCCTCCAGATGCCACGCTCCGTAGGGCTGCGGCACTTGCGCGCCTATCGCTGCGCCCATCACCGAGAGGCCGGTCTGATTCCCTGGCGTGTAGTAGCACACCTCTCCTGCAGCGCGCCCCGCCGCCGCCGTTTTTCCAATCACCGCCCCGGTGATGCCCAGCGGGCGCAACACCTCCTCGCGCACATGCTGCTCATAGTTGCGGCCCGTCGCGCGCTCGATCACCCGGCCCAGCAGGTTGTAGCCAAAGTTGGAGTAGGCGTAGCGGGCCCCCGGATCGAAATCCAATCTCCAGCCCATCATGAACCGGATGACATCCGAAGCGCCCGCCGGCGGCTTGGTGCCCAGAGCCGCCGCGATGGCGGTGGAGTGGAACATGGGGTCGATGGAGACATCGCGATCCCAGCCGCCGCGATGTTGCAAAAGATGCCGCACCGTGATGTTGGCAAGGCGCGGGTCTGCAGGCTGGCCCAGGGGCAGCTGGAATCCATTGGGCCGCGCAGCAAAGACCGGCTGATCCAGGGCGATCTTCCCGCGTTCCACCTGGCGCAAGACCGCGACGGCGGTGATGGGCTTTGAAATGCTGGCGATACGGAAGAGCGAATCGGGTTGCACCGGCTGCTCCCGCTCCCGATCGGCCATGCCAAAGCCGCGGGCGTAAACCAGGCGGCCATCTTTGGCCACAGCCAGTGCGGCGCCGGGGATGTCATGCTCTTTAAGGAACCGGCGCATCAGCGCATCCAGCGGCTCCAAGGCGGGATGTGCTGCGCCGGTTTCGGCGAGTGCTTCCCTCGCCGGCGATGGGGCACCGAAGGCGGCTGGCGCCACACCCAGCGCAAAAGAAACGGCAAGAAAGCCCAAAGAGCGCGGCCCATGTGAAGTCATGCCGGAATGTTAGCAGGCAGAAGGTGCCACGCCAATCAGGACCCCGGCACCTGCTGCGATTCCAACGCCCGAAGGTAGGTACGATCAAACGCCGCCGCCATGGTTTCGAGCGCCGAATAGGGTCCGGGAGTGTAGGTGCTTGAACGGATGCCTTCCTGCGAAAGGGCGCAGAGGTGCCAGTCCTCCCGGTTCACCTGGTCCCAGAAATCCACGGCGGGCGAAGCGTCAAAGCCGGGCTGGGCCACGGCATCGGGATGGTAGAGCCATTGGCAGACGATGCGCGTGCATTCCGGCCCCTGCCGGATCAGCCGGTGGGTCAGCACAAAGTCCGGCTGCAGACTGATGAGAAAACTGGGGAAGCAGAGATAATAGTAGGCATGCTGAAGGTCCTCGCAGCGGACGCCCGGCAAGGGCGCGGCGCAGCGTCGTCCCGTGCGCGTCAGTCCGCCGCCGGGATGCGCGAGTTTCATGGGCCCCCCCAGGAATGCGCCTTCGGTGAGGTCGTTGTGCGCGGCGCGATAGGGGCTGATCGCGTTGAGCTCACGATGAATCACCGGGCAGTGGTAGCATTCCGAATAATTCTGAACGATGAGCTTCCAGTTCGCGGGCACGTCGTACTCCACCGACCGGACGCAGACCAGCTCGCCCACGCACCACGGCGCGAACTTGGTCAGCACCGGCGCGAATGCCTGTTCAAAAGGCTCGCCTTCGGGTGCCAGCCGCACAAAGACATGGCCGTCCCACTCCGCGCAGCCCGCTTCGCGCAGCGGGTAGTCGGCCTTGGAAAAGCCGGGCGTCTCTTCCATGTGCGGCGCGCCCGCCAGCCTTCCGTCCAGCGAGTAGGCCCACGCGTGATAGGGGCAGGTGATGTGAGTGCCCAGCTGGCCGGACGGCTCCACGCACAGCCGGGTGCCGCGGTGCCGGCAGACATTGTAAAACGCGCGCAGCAGCCGGTCGCGGCCACGCACCAAGAGCAGCGGCTCGCCTTCGATGTCTTCGGCGACAAAACTGCCCGGCGACTGCACCCGTTCGGCGCGACCGGCATTGATCCAGCAAGGACGAAAGATGCGCTCCGATTCCTGCTGGTAGATTTCCACGTCCAGAAAGTAGCGCCGCTCAAGCATGAACGCGCGGTCCGGAGCACTCATGAATCTACGGCTGCCGCTCCGACTCGGGAATGTTCACCACGGTGAGCGCGCAGGTGTTAAAGTCAACCTTGCGCGCCCCCGGCACGGCGCCGCGGTTTCCATTCCATGTGACAAACACCCTCGCGCCATCGGGCGACACCGCCGTGCTGTAGGCGCCTTGCGGGATGAAGCCAAAGGCGGCTTCGCAATGCGCCCGCAGGAAGGCCACGACCTTGCGCTTGCCCATCTTCACGTCGAATTGCACCACCGGGCTGCCGTCCTGCTCGGCCCCGCCGTGCGCCCCGGGCACGTAGTAGAGGTAGCGCCCCGTCCGTGGATCGGCATTCAGGCTTGCGGTGTAACCGCGAGTGCCCACCATTGCCGCGCCCAACCGCCGAGCCTTTTCGGTGCGGGTGTTAAACTCCCACATCTCATCCTGCTCGGTGGTGTACACCAAGCCACTGGGAAGTTCACGGGAGGCGGCGCGCATTCGCAAGGCGGCGTCGATGGCCACGGGCGGGCCAGGCTTGGCAGGGTCATAGCGCACCAGTCGTTCGGGCGCCGCCTCGCCTGCTGCTTCCCTGCCTGTGGCATGGAAATACAGCCTGCCCGTGCTGCGCGAGAGGATGGCGCACCGCGCGAAACCATGGTCGTCGCTGTACATCACCTTGCGCCCTGCAAGGTCGTAGGCCAGCAGTTGCACGCGTTTGTTCTGATAGTTGCCGTCCGTCGTGCCCGCGTAGAATATCAGCCGGTCCGGATCCATCACGCTCGCCG
Source organism: Verrucomicrobiales bacterium (assembly GCA_005809105.1). Classification (GTDB taxonomy): domain Bacteria; phylum Verrucomicrobiota; class Verrucomicrobiia; order Limisphaerales; family UBA1100; genus SYLI01. The sequence goes on from SYLI01000040.1 coordinate 20,353, forward strand.
GCAGGCACTGCATGGGAAGCGGCGCATGGGCCACAATCTCCGTCACGTTCCGGCCGGGGTGATGGCGGATAATCCAATCGCCCTTGTAGTGGTACTGTTCGGTGGTGATGCGGGTGGAACCGCGGTGCGTGGAAAAGTACAGCCACCCGTCCTTCCCCAGATCGATGCGGCTGTGAATTTTCCCGGGCGTGTAGTGGCCTTGCGGCAGCTTGAGCAGCGCGCGCACATCCACCAGCCGCCTGAGGGTTTTCGCGCCCGCGTCATATTCGTAGAGCCCGGCGTTCCCGTCCGGTGCCTTGTGGTCGCCGATGGCGGAATAATACTTGTCGCCGACCGCCAGCCCGTCGCCCCAAGCCGACCACGGTTTGCCGGGATAATCCTGGCCGGGGTAGAACAGGAAATCGACCGCGGGCGCCTGCTTGGCGACGGCAACGCCCTCGCGAAGATTGGGCCCGGGCTTCAGGAAGGACGCCTCGGTCGACGTGTCCACAGACTTGCCGCTGGGCAAGGTGGGCGGCCACTTCAATGCCTCGGCACCCACCAGCAGCGTCGGCGCCACGCACAACATCAGGAAGTTTCGCATCAGGGTTCCTCCACGACGATTCTGCGGTCCGCAGGCGTCTGCCGCCGCGTCACCGACTTTCCTCCGGGAAATTCCACCGTGACATCCACCTGTGCGAATTTGCCAAGTCCAAAGTGCGCGACCGCGGGCTGGCCGCTGGCATAGCCGTAGCCCACACCAATTTCCTGCACGCCCCGCAGGCTACCGTCTTGCGCGTCGCGCAGAATGACCCGGGCGCCAATGCCCATGCGGTTGGAACGCCGCCCCTGAGCCACCACCTGCAGCCAGTGGGCGGGCGCACTCTTATTACTCAGCAGGCGGCTGTGGTTTCCGCCAAACCAGTTGATGAGGAACAAGTCGATGCGTCCGTCGTTGTCAATGTCCCCGCTCGGGCCCGCCGCAAAGTAGGTGTTGAGCGATTCGGGCGCCACGTTGGGTGTAAAACGCGGCACGCCTTTCGCCGCGCCATCCTGCCGAAAGATGAGCGGCGTGCAGGCGCCCTGCTGGTTGGTGAGCGCGCTGGAGAAGTAGATGTCGGGCTTGCCGTCGTTGTCAAAGTCCTGAATCTCGACGTGGGGCGACTTGACCGGCAGCTCCGCGGGCATACCGCACGCCGCACTCACATCGCGGAATTGCGGCACGCCGTCCTGCACGCCTTCGTTCAGATACACGCGGTTGCGCGCCGTGGTGCAGTGGATGGACAACACCATGTCCAGCCGGCCGTCCTGATTGAGATCACCAAACGCCGCGCCGCAGGGCCAGTCCTCGCCATGAAGCGGCGCCCACGCAAAGGTCTGACGCAGCGAGTCCGGCTCGCGATAGCGCCCGTCCTTGTGGCTCACGAAAAACCGGTTGCTGTGCCCGACGAAAATCTCAGGCCGTCCGTCGTTGTTGAGGTCGGCGATGGCGCAGCCCAGCCCGAAAAGATCCTCGGGCAACCCGGCGCGCACGGTGACGTCCTCAAAGCGCAGCCCGCCGAGATTGCGAAAGAGACGCGTGCTGGGCGCGCGTGTAAAACGATCCTCGATGACCAGCAAATCCAGAAGGCCGTCCTGATCGTAGTCGAGCACGCCGATGTTCCGGCCCGATTTGAGCGTGGGCGGACACGCGCCGCTGGCCTGGGAAATATCCACGAAGCGGCCGCGGTCATTGCGGTAGAGTTTGCAGAAGGCGCCGCGCGACTGCTGCTGGATTTCGGTGCCCTTGCCGCCGGGGCGCGCGTTATTGCCGACGTAGAGTTCCAGGTCGCCGTCGTTGTCCAGATCGGCAAAAACCGCGCCGCTCGTGCGCGCAAAGTGGCCCGTCGGGCTGTCGTTCACGCGGGCGAACTGCCCGTTGCCCAAGTTGCGCAGCAGTTGATTGGGGATGGGGCCTTTTGCGGGCGCGTACTCCGCCAAGGGCCGGTCGGCAAAACCGCCGGCGTAAATATCAATCCAACCGTCACCGTCGAAGTCGCCCAGCGCCCCGCCGTGGCCCATGAGTCCAGCCAACGGCTCGCGCAGTTTGGCGCGATCGGTGATGTCCTCAAAGCGGATCGGCCCCTCCGCCGAACCGAGCGCACCAGCCCATCCCAGCAGGAGGGCGACGAAGGGCAGGCGGAGCTTCATGAGAATCGTTCCTCCTTCCATGGGTCGGCGGTATTGGAGTAGCCGCGCACCTCCCAGAATCCGGGCGCGTCGCGATCGGCAAACTCAATCTCCGACACCCACTTGGCCCCCTTCCACGCGTAGCGTTTGGGAATGATGACGCGCGCGGGCCCGCCGTGATCACAGGAGAGGGGCTGGCCGTTCCACGAGTGCGCCACCAGCACGTCGTCGTCCATGCACACATCCAGCGGGTTGTTGGTGGAGTAGCCGTCGTAGGATCTAAAGATGACGTGCGCCGCGGCGGCAGTGGGGCGCGCCTTCTCGGCCAGGGTGAGGAAGGCGACTCCCGCAAACTTCATGTCGTACTGGCTCCAAGTGGTGACGCAGTGGAAGTCGCTCGTGTCGGTGAATTGCGGCAGCCCCATGAACTGCTGCCAATCCAGCGTGAATGGGTTTTCAACCGCGCCGTGAATCTTGAGCCGCCAGTCTGCGGCCGACACGGCGGGTTTCACACCCAAGTCCAGAACGGGAAAGTTGGTGACAAGACGCTGTCCGGGGGGAAGCCGTTGGGCGCTCGGTGGCATTGTCGGGCGCCTGCCCGCCATCTTGGCGGCCCAACGCTCCTTCGCCTCGATATAATTCGCCTTCATGGGCCCTTAGGGACGGGGCCGCAGCCGCCACGAGCCGCCGTTCAGGTTCCTGGGTGCGTGCATACCAGATCGCGCGACGGATCCAACCCCCATCGGCTGGCGATGGCGGCAAGCTCGTTGTTCATAGGCCACTGGTCGGGCACCGGCTCTCCGGTGTAACCGGGGTTTCCTCCCTTGAGCTGCATGCAGCCTTTGTTGTCGCCAATGCGCCGCAGGGTTTCGCAATCCTCGGCGGAGAGTGTCAATGGCGAGAGACGAGCATCCGCACCCACGGCCGCCAGCTCGTCGATCTTCGACTCGATGGGCTTGGCGTCGGGCCCCACCTCCTGAATGAGCGTCGGCACGACGCATCGGACAGAAGGCTGGCTGAGTGTCCACAAGCAGGAGAGCTGGAGCATTGTCAACCCGTGCTTCCGGGCGATGGGCCGCATCCGGTCCAGCTTGGCATTGCCCGCCTCAACCCAGCCCGCGGGGCGAAACGTGCGATGATCTCCGTGGCCAAACTGGTGCCCGGGCTTGACGTCGTCGTGGAAAATCCCGCCGTAGTCCACCACGCGCGCGGTGATGTCAATTTGATGCTGGGCGGCGGCCGCCAGCACGTAGCTGCCCGGCCAGGGCTCCATGGGGCTCAGGATGATCATGGCCTCGTCGATGAGGCTGTGGAACCGCTCGAAGCACTGCAGCACATCCAGCGAGAACCCGTTGGCGGGGCCGGGCGCGATGCCCAGTCGGCCGGTCAGCTTGCCTTCGCGCAGCGACTCCATCGCCTTCCACACCGCGTCGCTGGAGTAGCCGATGGAATCGGGATTGTGAAGGAGCAGGGCGTCGAAGTGTGGGGTGCCCAGGCGCGAGAGCGACTTCTCCGCAGCCATCTTCAAGTACTCACCATACTGGTCCGGGGCGCGAAGCCGCGCATCGGTGAATCGCAGATAGCCTTTGGCTCCGTCGCGTTTGCCCGGATAGATGTCGTGCCCGATGATGCCCACCAGGCAGTAGCCCGAACGCGGCACACCGGCCAGGGCCCTGCCCAGCATCGTGTCGGCTTCGCCCACGCTGTACACGTCGGCCGTCATGAAGGTGCGCACGCCCTTCTCGTAGGCGCGCTGGATGCAGGCGATGTACCGCTCCTCGCTCAGCGGCTCGCCAAAGTGCATGTAACGGCCGCCGCTCCAAGCCCCCAATGCTGTCCGGGTGAGTTCCATGAATTGCGTGGGCGATTAGACGCGCCAAGCCCGGGAAATTCAAACCACTTCTGACAGGGAGACTTGAGAAGGCTCTTTTTTCTAAAGTTGGCAAGCGGACGGCCGAGTCGTACATTAACGACCATGAAGCCCGTCCCTCCGGCCCTGTGTGCCGTACTTTTTTTTGCCGGCGCCCTGATTGCCGATACTCCACCCGCCGCCGCGCCTGCTGGCGCACCTGCCCCCGCTCCGGTTGCCGTCCCTGCAGTGGCGCCATCCGAGCCAGCCGAACCGGCAGCTCCCGCAGCACCCGCCTCAACGCCGCCCAAGCCAAATGCCCCGGGCGAGGAACTGGGCTTGGATCAAGTCCTGCAAAAGGGGGCGCTCCATTTTGCCGCAGGCCAGGCGCTGCCGATGCACGGCAAGGTCGCCATCTACGACGAGAAGGGCAACGTCCAGCGCGAGGTGATTTTCAAGAATGGCCGGATCCATTCGTGGGTCGAGTGGCAGGCCGGCAACGTGAAGGTCGAACGCGTGTATGTGGACGGACAGGAAACCCAACGCATCGCATGGCGCGGGGACAAGAAGTGGTTTGAAATCACGTTCGTTCCCTCCACGGCCCCTGCGGGCACACCGGCAACCACAACCCCGCCCGTGACTGTGCCGCCGGTGGCTCCCCCCACAGGCCTGCCCGAACCGCCGGTGCCGCCTCCGGCGGTGACATCGCCCAAGCCGCCGACCGTTCCGCTGCCTCCTGCCGTTCCCCAGGTGCCGCCGCTCCCAACCGTTCCGTCAATCCCGCCAAATCCGGAAGCCAACAGGACGGCGGAACTGGTGCCGCTGCCCTCGCCAACGCTGCCCGTCGTGCCGGTGCCGCCGGGCACTCCTGGCGAACCCGCGCCGCGCAAGCTGCCTGCGTTCATCCCGGGACAGCCGGTGTTTCCGCCGGAAAAATCAGCGACGCCCAAGTCCGAACCCGCCGTGCCCGACCCCATCAATCCATCCGCTCCAAAGCGAGTCGCGCCCCAATCCACCACGCCTCCGGAGCCTCCCGCCAAGCCTCCGGTTTCAGTCCCGGAATCCAACCCGCCCACAGCGCCTGCAGCAACAGCGCCTTTGGCTGCCAAGCCGGGCGAGGCGATGGACCCGCTCATGCTCGAAGTGCGCAGCAATATGCTGGTCTACCAGAAGGGCTCCAAGTCGCCCTTCTCGGGCAAGTCCATCTTGTATGATGAGAAGGGCAACCGAATCTACGAGGGGACTTTCTCGGAAGGCCGCCGTGATGGTGCGGGCATGGAGTGGCACGCGGCCGGGCAGAAAAAATTTGAGGGACAGTTCAAGGCCGGCACCATGTTTGAGGGCATCGTCACATGGTACTACGTGGGCACGGCCCAAAAGAAGCTCGAGCTCACCTGCCGCCAAGGCGAGGTGGTCACCGGCATTGTCTGGAACCGCGACGGCTCGCTGCGCTGGTAAGCCAGCCGAGGCTCCCTCCCCCCATTCCTGCGAACGCGGGACGCACTCGATCTGTTGCTGATGAACCACAGCAGCTTTGACCGCTGTGAGCATACGTCGCAGCACAACAATGAGTTGTCAGAAGCACCGAACACTCGCATCGAGGATCAAGGCAGCGAACTTGGCGCTCCTCGCCGACGGGAACTTGGACATCATTGGTGAGTTTTTCACCCGGGACTATGTTGCCCACGTCACGGACGAGGATTTGGCCCTGGGTCACGACGGAATCCGACGATTCCTCGGCATGTATCAGCGTGCCTTCCCCGAGCTTCTAGTCGAAATCGAGATTCTCGTGGAGGGGAAGGATCGGGTTGCCTGGCAAAGGACGCTCCGAGGCACGCAGCGCGGCGCCTACAAAGGCTTCCCTCCCACTGGTCGTCCAATCGTTTGGCGGGACATGGTTACAAGTCGGTTCCGCGACGGTCTGATCGCGGAAGACTGGGTGATCACTGATCTCGCCGAGCGTCTGCTGCTTGCGAGGAAACGGTGACTGACGTCTGGGAACGACCCTAGGCTCACCATAATTTGCATCCGGAGGTGGCCACGGCTCTGCGCTTGCCCAAGCTGATCCCACCCCCATTCCTTACGGCCATCGTGCGAACTTCTCCATTGTCTATAACGTCGCAGGCAAATACCTTCGCAAGATTAACTCCCACCCTAGGATCGCCGCCGGGTTCGCGTCCGCCTTCATCACTATCCTCCTGCTCTTCACAGTCTGCACTTCCGCCGTCGTCTTGCCGCCGGTCAATATTGCCGTCCTGGGCTTCGAGTCGTCGATGGTCACGGTGCTACCCGGCGAGCCTGAGATCATTGCCGAGCCCTACGACGCGATCGTCGTCGTAGGGCTCGCGTTTCGCGGCACGACGCAGGAGGGCGTGGTTTACGGGCGCGGCGCCGCCTACTACTCGCAGCCGCGCGGCCGCGCCAAGAGGATCTACGAGGAGCTCGGGCTGGATCCCATCGAGAAGACCGCCATCCCGGAGCCGATCGACACCTACTTCTGGAAAGGCAAGCCCTTTGGGCCCAAGCTAAAGGCCTTCCTCGACAGCTACAGCCAGTCGGCACTGGGCGGGCGGACAGAAGACGTCAACGCGATGGCCTTTGCGAATTTCTACCTCGCAGAAATCGAGACCCGCTACGCTTGGCCGGGCGGCACGGCGGGTGCGGCCGTCCACATGGTCGCGAAGCTCGAGGCCCACAACAAGACGATCCTGCGCACCGGCACTGCGGTGACGAAGGTGAAGAATGTCGAGGGTGGCGTCGAGGTAACTTGGATCGAGGGCGGCAAGGCGCGGCGCGCAAAGGCAAAAGCGTGATCATGGCCGTCCCGCCGAAATCCGCCGCATGGATCGTCGAGGGCTATCCCGCCGATCGGAAGGCGCTGGTCGGCCGGCTCCCCTACGCCGACTACATCCTGCACAACGCGTTCACCTCAAAGGAACTCTACACGAGTGCCTACGACACATGGATGACCGATGGCCGCGTCTCCGACATCATCACGGCGCGCTGGATCGAGACGAAGGGTTTTAAGGAAAAAGCGAAGGACGGGCCGGGCATCCTCACGCTCTACCAGCCGATGGCGCCCTTCCGCAAAGAGAGCCTCCAGCGATCCCGCGCACGTCAAGGCGATGGCCCTCGAGCGTCTGAAAGAGGCGGTGCCCCTCGTGCCGGCGCTGCACAAGGAACCTTCACTGAAGGTCGAGTCCTACCGCTGGCCGGCCTCCATCCACATTGTACCGACGAACTACTTCTCGGAGTGGGTGCCGAAGCTCAAGGAGCCCATCGGCCGCGTGCACTTCGCGGGCAACAACCTCGGCACGCCCAGTTTCGAGGAGTCCTTCTACCGCGGCTGGCTCGCCGCGAAGGCCATCGAGAAGCTGTTCACGCAGGTTCAGACGCAGCCGCCGCAGCACGCCTTCCAGGAATAACAGAAGCACAGAACCCGGCCTTGACATGAGCGCACAAGGACGCATGAGATCCTTGCCTTCCTCATACTGACCGTGGAGGACAAGCCAAAGAAATGGAGAGTCAAACGTGAACTCTAAACTGCAACTTAGGGACTTGTGGACGGTGTTGACTCCGGAGGAAATCAAGGACGGATGCCGGTGCTTGCTCGAACCCGAGGAGAAGAGCGGCGAGAAGACTCGGGGACAGAGCGGGCAAAGAAAACAGAAGCAGAAGAAGTGGAATAGGAAGCAGGGTGAGCAGAGCGATCTGAGACAGCAGCAGAAGGAGAAGAGGCGGGAGGAGATACTGGAGGGCTTGGCCAAGGCGCAGCGATTTCGCCTGATATTTGTAAAGAGCCGCCCAACCGCGGATAACCTGACCGATCTTGTCAAACGCATCGGTTCACATGAGTTCGAGCAATTTCAGGAGGATGTCATTCGCGAGTGGCTGGTCCGGCATCATCTGCCTATGCTCTCGGATTTCCTGAATGCGAGTGGTATTCCTCAAGAAAACGGTTTCGTAGTTGATGATGATGATCGGCCAGACCCGTCACCCAGTCAGTTTGAGGCTGGAATAGCCAGCGTCATGGCTCGGCACAATGCGAGGGAGGTGGGTCTATATCTCGGTTATCTGGTCCTGTGCGGTGGGAAGTTCTTTTCGGCGTTGCCACTGGCGTTGGATGCCAAGGCTGTCTGTATCGTAGATCTCCTGAAGCTCGAACAGCCTGCGGTCGCCCCCGTGATCGTGCCACCCGCGGAACCTGTCGCGCCGGCCATTCCAGAGGACTCGGACGCCTTCACGACTTTGGACAACTGGCTGATTCGCGCGGCCGTCGCTTCGGCCTTCGGTGAGTCCGGCGCGTTGACGCCGGATCAGGTGAAGGACTTGGTGGAAGAGGTCGTGGAATTGAACGCACAACGGCAGCACACGCTGTTTCATCGTGGTTTTCTACACACTCTGTTCAACAAGCCGCTGACGGTTCATTTTCCAGGTGAGAACGAAGTTCGGCGGCTCTGGTATTTTACCGGAGCGGTCTTTGGCCTGCTCCGCTACAAACACAAACACGAACAGGTTTTGCGGTTGCTGCGAGAGAACCCGGACCTGACCGGCCAGCTCTGTGAGAATTGGAAGGAGCGCTGTGGAAGCATGCTGCTGCCGCAGATTCATCCCATCCTGTGGGAGGCGAAGGAATTTGGCATGCTCCAACGCTGGGTGAAGGGGCAGATCGTCCGGCTGAAGCCGGAGCACCGCGCGAACCGGTTGATGCAAATCCATTACGACGCGGCGTCACTTGTGCGCCGGGGGCAGTGGGCGGAGGCGAAGGGGGTTCTGGATTTCCTAGATGACTTCGTCCGGACTGCCAACGGACTGCCGTCAAGCTTCCCGGACTGGTTCTTGCCGGCCAATGACCGGAAGCGCGCCCAGGTCTTGCAACTCAAGGGCGATTTCCGCGGGGCTGAGGCCTTGCTCAGGCCGTTGAGCGAAGGTGGAGTGATTAAAGATGCCGGCAAAGTGCTTTGCGATCGCGCCTTGATCACGGCCGGATTCCGTTCCTTGATGGCGGTCTTGCCAGGCAAGGAGGAGCAAAATGGCTGGGCGATGATCGTCGCCTTGAAGGAGAAGGCTAGGCATCTGTTGGAGGAGGCCGTCTGTAAGCATCCAGACTCCGGCGCGAATGCCCATTTCTGCCTTGGGTTGATCGCCTTGCAGACGGATGCGGCCTCGCCGATCGCAGCGGACCATTTCGGATCTGCCTTGGACGGGATGTTGAAGGAGGAAAGGGTCTATTCCGAAGGCGGCTTGATCCAATGGACTCGCTTCCTTCTTGGGTTGGCGCTGCTTGAGAAAACCGAGACCGCGGACTTGCAGCACGCCCGTGATTACATCGAGCAGTCCATCCAGGCTCCAATAGTGTTTCCGTTATGGTTGTGGAGCCGGGCGATGCAGGCCTCCGCCTTGTTCAATGACAAGACACTAGGCCAGCAGATTGCCGAGCACCTCCTGAGAAATCGTGGCAGCGATGCCTACCGTGTCATCTGGGATAGCGGGCTGGTCGTGTCCGTGGGGTCGCTCAGGAAAACCTATCTGACGTGGATGGAGGACGCATCGCTGCCGTTGCATGAGAAATGGGAAAGCCTCAATGCGATGTTGCCCGCCGCGTTGATAGAAGACGACGCCTCGCAGGCCGAAGACATCCTAGACGCGATGGAGGGTATGGCTACGAAAGGCGGGGATTATCGGGCCAAATTCCTAGAGTTGCTGGAGAATGACAGGAACTACTCCCCGGCGTGGGAGCTTGAGGATGCCACCCACTGCAGGATAAAGTTCCATGAACTGGAGGGCAATCTTGCGGACGCTGCCGCTCTTCTGCGGTCGCGTTTTTTCGCCCTATGGGCGGCACGTGATTCAATCAGTATCCAGGAGGCGGCAGCGGTCCTGGAAAGAATGCAGGAGCTGCGCCATGATGACGCCGACATCCGGCAACTTCGGGTCGTGTTGTCTCAGATTGAACCGCAAGCCGCCCATGATGAATGCCCCCTGAAGGCTGGTGCTTTGGTGCGTGTACTTTACGTTGGCGGCAATGAGACCCAGATCGCCTACGAAGCGGATATCCGTTTGGAACTTGCACGGCTCTATCCGGGATTGAAAGTGGAGTTCTACTATCCGGGTTGGAAATCCAATTGGAATGTCCACCTCGACAGGGTGCGGCCCAAGATTTCTCAATCAAATGCCGTTGTTCTCAGCAGGATGGTCAGAACCCAGTTTGGACGAAAAGTGCGTGCTGCCTGCAATGCGGGGACCCCATGGTTTCCCTGCACCGGCAAAGGGAAGCAGTCTTTGAAGCGGAGCATTGAATCCGCTGCACTGTGGGCGGCCAACAAGAAGGGATGACCGTGTGCCCTTTGATCCCATGAAACGGCGTGCCTTCATCCAGACCGGATTGGTAGCTGGCTTGGGAACGCCCGTGTTCGCTGCGTTGCAGCGCGAGCGACTGGACGAGGCGGCCGGGATTCTCACGCGCGCCGCGCGCGATGGCCAGATTGGCTCGGCGGTGATGTGTGTGGTTCAGCGCGAAGCTTCGTTCACTCGATCCTTCGGCAAAGCTCAGAGTGCAGAGGCGATGTTCCTTTTGGGTTCCATCTCCAAGCCCATCGCGGTGACGGCGCTGATGTCTCTATTCGATCGCGGCGAGTTCAAGCTGGCCGATCCGCTAAAAAAGTTTATCCCGCAGTTCGCTGGCGACAATCGCGAGCACGTCACCATGCAGCACCTGCTCGCGCACGTCTCAGGCCTACCCGACCAGTTGGCGGACAACGACGCGTTGCGCCGCAAGCACGCGCCGCTTGCCCAGTTCGTACTGCACGCGATTCGCACGCCGCTGCAATTCGCCCCGGGCTCGAAGTATCAATATTCGAGCATGGCGATCCTGCTGGCGGCGCGCGTCGCGGAGATCATCAGCGGCACCGACATCCTGAAACTCGTCGATGGCGCTGTCTTGCGGCCGCTCAAGATGCAGCACTCTGCGCAGGGCTTGGGAAGGTTCAAGCTCGATGACATGGTCGCCTGCCAGACCGAGCGTGCTGCCCCGGAAGCCGGCGGCGGCGATCCCAGCGCGAAGGAGTGGGATTGGAACAGTCCCTACTGGCGCAAGCTCGGTGCGCCGTGGGGCGGCACGCATGCGTCGGCACCGGACGTTGCAAGATTCCTGACCGAGTTCCTCGATGAGAGGGGGACTGCAGTCAAACCCGCGACCGCCAGACTGATGATGCGCAACCATAACCCACACGGGCTCACTCCACGCGGGCTCGGATTTGCTTTTGGCTCCTCGGCTGGAAGCAAAGGCTGTTCGGAAAGGACGTTCGGCCACACGGGTTCAACCGGGACACTCGCATGGGCCGACCCTGCGACGCACACGATCTGCGTCGTGTTGACGTCGCTCCCTGCCCGTGCGGCGCAGCCGCATCCGCGCGATCTTGCTGCACACGCCATCGCCGCCTCCATGCGGTGATACGAAAGCCTCCCCCTCTACTTTTCTTGCAACCTGCCAAACTCATCGACAGAGTTCCCACAAACATGCGCTCATTTTCTTTTCTGTTGCTTGTTCTCGCAGGCACCTTGTCTGCCCAGCAGCCGCCCTACGACGTCTTTCCTCCGGCGAATCCGCCCTACTACCGCGTGCGCTACGAGGCTTCAGCCAAGCCCGGCGAGTTGGTTTACGCGGTGAACTACACCCTCTGGGTGCCGCCGGGAATCAAGACGCTGCGTGGTGTCATCGTCCACCAGCACGGCTGCGGCGAAGGCTCGTGCAAGTCCGGCCTCACTGGCGCCTACGATCTACACTGGCAGGCACTCGCGAAGAAGCACGGCTGCGTGCTCTTGTCGCCCTCGTATGAGCAGCCCGACAAGGCCAACTGCCAGCTCTGGTGCGATCCCCGCAACGGCTCGGGCGCTGCGTTCCAAAAGTCACTCGCCGACTTGGGCGCGAAGTGCGGTCATTCCGAACTCGCGACCGTCCCGTGGGCGCTGTGGGGCCACAGCGGCGGCGGACATTGGGCAGGCGGCATGGTGTTGCTGCATCCCGAGCGCGTCGTCGCAGCGTGGCTGCGCTCTGGCGTGCCTCCGCTCAAGGCCGCCGAAGGCCGACCAGCGCCCTACACGATTTCGGACGCAGCGTGCCGTGTGCCGGTGATGTGTAATCTCGGCACCAAGGAAGGCGTCACCGACAAGACCAACCGCTTCGCCGGTGTGTGGCCGGGTGTCGAGACGTTTTTCAACGCGATGCGCTCGAAGGGTGCGCTCATCTGCGTCTCGGCCGATCCGCTGACGAGCCACGAGTGCGGCAACCAGCGCTACCTTGCCATCCCTTGGCTCGACGCGTGCCTCACCGCGCGCCTGCCGACAAACGCCGGTGCCCCCTTGAAGCCCATGTCTGCCGAGGACGCGTGGCTCGCTCCGTTGCACGCGGGAGAAACCAACATGGTCGCTCCGGTGCCCGCGAAGAGGTTTGAGGGTGCGAAAGAAAAAACCGTGTGGCTGCCGAACAAAGCCATCGCCCAGGCATGGGTGCAGTATGTCAAAGACACCGCAGTGGCCGACACCACGCCGCCGCCAGCACCGACGAACCTCCGCATGAAGGGCAATGAACTCACGTGGGAAAGCGAGGCCGATGTCGAGAGCGGCCTTGCGCGTTTCATCATCGAACGCGACGGCCAGTTCCTCGCCAACGTCCCCGAGCAAGGCAAGAATCCGTTCGGGCGGCCGGTTTTCCAAAACCTCCAATACAGCGACACGCCGACTCAGCCGTTGATCCAAATGCGCTTCACCGACACGAAAGCCGAAGCGGGGAAGACGCACCAGTACCGTGTCATTGCGGTGAACACAGCCGGCTTGAAGTCGAAGTAGCGAACGCCCGGGCGCCAGCAGGAAAGACCATGCCATGCTTTCGGGCCTAGAGAGAGCGTCCCTTGACCGTGCCTCCGGAGGTGAACTATGAAATCACCCATGTACCACCTTTCCGCCCCTGCTCGCGTCCGTATCGTTGCTGTGTTGCTCATGCTCGGCGGGATGGCCGCGCCGCTGGCGCGTTCCGCGCAAGGCGCTGACAAGTGGATCGACATCTCCAGCGCACTCGTGGCGCGCCAAACCAACAACGGCGCCAAGGCAGCGTGGCCTGGCGGCTGTTCGGGCGTGGTGGAGAATCGAACGAACGGGGATGTCACCATCAAAGTCGTCGGCCTGAGCCTGTGGTGAAGCTCCGACAAGGGCGGCCACCGGAAGCGGGTGGATGGCGACACCATCTCCGGCCGGGATGAAACCGGCTGGGCCACCAGCGGCGACCAAGACGCGCCGGGGCGGCTCGCCAGTTTCCAAGCTGGACGGGACGGCGGCGTGACGTGGAAGCAACTCACGATTCATCTCTCCGGCAAGCCCGACCGCCTCTCGATGGCCGGTGTGCTCAATGCGACGACGCTCGTGTATGGCAGCGGCGAGGGCATCCATCGCAGCGCGGACGCCGGCGGCACTTGGGCGAAGGTTTCCCCCGTCAATCCGCAGACGAGAATCCCCGTCCTCTTTCGGGGCGTGCATTATCTGGGAAGCACCCACGGATTGCTCGCCAGCAAGGATCTCGGCGCGACGTGGCAACCGCAGGGCGCGGCGGTGAACGTCTGGCAAGGCCCGTTCTTCGGCCGGGACGAGAAGCCGATGCTGGTGGTCGGCAAGGACGGCGCGTTCCTCACGAAGACCGCCGGCGCGGACTGGAAACAGGTGGCGAGCCTCAAGCCCAAGGGAGGTGGCTTCGTGTCCACTCCGAATTGGTTTGGCTGCCACGCGTGGGATCCGGTGAACCACATTCTTTACGCGTCGGTCACTGGGAAATCTCGTTTACAAATTGGATCTCTGAACGCGCCCGCAGCGTCCGAATGCGTCGGCGACGGGAAGGACGGGGAGCTTCCCAGATCACCTCAAGCGGTTTAAGATCCGCAAATGCAACGGCTCATCTTGGGTGTGATTCTGTTGGTGTGCACGCTCTCGGCGCAGGAAGCGCCCACGTTCACCCGGCAGGAGGATGTCATTTACGGCCGCAAACACGGCACGGCGCTGACGCTGGATGTCTTTGAGCCTGCCAAGAAAAACGGCTGCGGCATCGTGTACATGGTGAGCGGGGGCTGGTTCTCCAGCCACGCTTCGGTGAACGCCGCCAACTACAAGGTGTATCTGGACCGCGGCTACACGGTCTTTGCCGTGGTGCATGGCTCGCAGCCGAAGTTTCACATTCCGGAGGCGCAGGCCGATGTGCATCGCGCGGTGCGGTTCATCCGCTCCAACGCGGCCAAGTGGAATGTGGCGCCCGACAAGCTGGGCGTCACCGGCGGCAGCGCGGGCGGCCATCTCTCGCTCTCGCTAGGCACGCAGGGCGCCCCCGGGCCCGCCGACTCGAAAGACCCGGTGGATCGGCAGAGCAGCGCGGTGCAGGCCGTGGCGTGTTTTTATCCGCCTACGGACTTTCTCAATTATGGCCGCGAGGGTGAGGACGCCACGGGCGTGGGCACGCTCAAGAACTACAAGGGCGCGTTTGGCCCGCGCGTGGACTCCGACGAAGACCGCCGCAAGTACGCGCGCGAGATTTCCCCCATCTACCACATCACCAAGGGCACGCCGCCGACCCTCATCATTCACGGCGACGCGGATTTGCTGGTGCCCATTTATCAGGCGCAGTCGTTCATCGAGCGGGCGCAAGCCGCAGGCGTGAAGGCGAAGCTGGTGGTGAAGAAGGGCGCGGCGCACGGCTGGAAAGACATGGGTGCCGACATGGTGCTCTTGGCCGACTGGTTCGATGAACACCTGCGCGGCGGGAAGAACTAAGCCAATTCCTAGCCTCCCGCCTCAGCGCGGCCGGAGGATGGCGCGGGCAGGAGCGCCGTCGGCTCCCAGAATTTTGAGCGGCAAACACACGAGATCGTAGCGGCCCGGCTTGATGCGGGAGAGATCAAGCCCCTCGATGATCCAGACCTGCGCACCCAGCAGGATCTGATGGCACTCCACGCCGTCGGCCTTGTAGCCGCCCACGGAGAGGTAATCCACCCCGACCGTCATCACCTGCCGATCCACCAGATACTGCGCGGTGTCCGCCGGGATGTGGATGAACTTCTCGTCAAACGTGCTCGTCCGGGCCATGCGCCAGCTTCTAACCGAACTGCGCGTCTTGAAGAGCACGCGCTCTCCCTTCCGCAGCCGGTGCGCCCGCAGTTCCTCCACGGTGATCTTGTGCTTGTGGAAAATCTCAATCACGCGGCAAGGGCCGATGACGGCATCGAGCGGCAGCGATTCCATCGTGCAGCCGTCGGCCACGAAATGGCGCGGCGCATCCATGTGCGTGCCGGTGTGCGCGCTTAAAGAAAGGTGCGTGAGATTGCACGGGATGGTCTTGCCGGGCTGGCCGGGGAGTGGGTCGCCCAGTTTGACGTGCAGCTTGACGTGACACTCGGGGTCGCCCGGCCAGTGCACCATGCCATCGCGCATGGTGACGGAAATGTCGATCCAAGGGCTGCTCATACGTAAAGGGGCTGTGTTCGCAAGAGGTGTTTACTCGAAGGAAATGACATTCTTGATACCGCGGGCGTGACCGGTGAGCAGGTCGCGGAAATCGTCGGGCTTGTGGCGCGAGGAGATGACGGCGCGGATGGCGGCGGGCCAGCGTTTTTGGAATTCGCCCAGATCGCGAATGGCGCCCTCGAATGCGGCGCGGTCGGCGTTGACGGTGCCCACGATGGCCTGATTTTTGAGCACGATGTTGCGCATCAATTGCGGGCCGGGAACGGGGATGTGCCCTTCGGGCGCGGGGATGCCGGTGAAGATGAAGATGCCATTCTGCCCCAGCATTTCCAGCAGCGCAAACGACACGCCGGCGTGGCCCACAGCCTCATAGACCAGATCAATGTTGCCAACCTGCCGGGCGAGTTGCGCCGCGTCGGTTCCGGCCGAAGAGACATAGCGCGCTCCAAATGATTCCACGAGCGCCGCCTTGGCGTTGGGCTTGGGCGACCGCGAATAGACCCAGGTGTCAAAGCCCTCAAGCACAAGTTTCATCGCGCCAAGGATGCCGATGGGCCCGGCGCCCAGCACCACGGCGCGCAATCCGTGCCCGCGCGGTTTGCCCGGCGTGGTGCAGGCCCAAGGCAGGCGGCCCTGTGTGGCCCACGCCTGCGCCAGACCTTTCTCGGCGATGGTGAGCGGCTCGGCCAGCACGGCCAGATGGCGCAGACCCGCCGGGACGTGGTTGAGGTGGCGCGCCTCTTCCACATACTGCTCGGTCATGTAGCCGTGGACTTGGTTGATGCCCCGCTCGACGAAATCGCCCGTGGCACAAAAGTCCTGCAGGCCGGCGCGGCAGGGGCGGCAATGCGCGTGCGGGCAGGGCCGGCGCACACTGGGCACCACAAGGTCGCCGGTTTTAAACTGCGTCACGGCGCCGCCCACCTCGACGACCTCGCCCAGCGATTCGTGTCCCAGAACAAGATACGACTCGCCGCGCGGCGGCGCGCCGTAAACAAAGGTGCAGATTTCGCGGTCGGTGCCGCAGATGCCCACATCGAGCGTGCGCACGCGAACGTGGGTGTCAGCCGAGAGATCCGGCGCAGGATGGTCGAGCAAGCGCACTTCGCGCAGCGCGGGCAGGACGGCGACGGCTTTCATGGGCGGCTTTTTTTCAGGATGGAGTCCTGTGTCAGGCTGCGCTTGCCCTCACGGGGCGAGCGGGGGCGCAAATCGTATCGGCGCCGTCAGGCAAGCCAATACATTTTTTGGGGGGCTTGACAGCATGTGCAGGCGGGGGAAAATCGCCAGCGAACCACTTGGCCCTTATTTCTCATGAAATCATCCCTCACTTGCTTCGCGCGGCCGCTCCTCAGAACGCTGACAGGGGCGACTGCTCTCACGTGCGTCCCCGCTCTGCTGGCGCTGTTCATCCAGCCGGAGATTGAAACCGTGCCCGTGGCGCGCGTGATCGCCAACCTCGAGGCGCTCGTGCGGAAGAATCCCAAGGACGCCAATGCGCGTTTTAACATCGCCCGGGCCCATGCCATGGCCTTTGCGGTGAAGTCGGAGAGCGCGCAGGTGCGGCGCGGGGGCGAGACCAACGGCGTGTGGTTTGACTTCACCCCGCCTCACATCCCCTTCGTGGTCAAGCCCACGGAGGACGCCGGCAAACTCAAGGCGGCAAAGGATCATCTGGAGAAGGCCGTCGCCAGCTACCGGGACGTGTTGAAGGCGCAGCCAAACCACTTTTCGGCGCGGCTGGGGCTGGCTTGGTGCCTCTTGCAGAGCGGCGACAAGGCCGGGGCGGTGAAGGAGTTTCGCGCGGTGATCCAGTTGGCGTGGGACAAGGAGAAGAATATGGAGGCCGCTGGGTTGGATTTTCATTCGGTCGTGGCGGAGGGTTCGCGCTACCTCACTCCCCTTCTGGATGCAGAGAAAGACCGCAACGAGCTGGCAGAGCTCAAGGAGCGGGTGCAAAAGGTGAACCGCATCATGCGGCCCATCACGCCGGTGGCCGTGCCGCTTCGCGCGGGGTTGCGCGCTGATGAACTGGTGGACGGCCGCGCCCGCGTGCGCTTCGACGCGGACGGAACGGGCTGGCAGCACACGTGGACATGGCTCACACCCGATGCAGCGTGGCTGGTGCACGACCCGGCCGGCAGCGGCAAAATCACTTCCGCTCTTCAGTGGTTTGGCGGCGTGACGTTCTGGATGTTCTGGCAGGACGGCTACGCGGCGATGGCGTCGCTGGACAACGACGGCGATGGGCAACTGGCCGGTGGCGAACTGGCGGGCTTGTCGCTCTGGCATGATGTCAATGGCAACGGCGTCAGTGACGCGGGCGAGGTGCGGCCCCTCTCGGCGCATGGCATCGTGGCGCTGAATTGTCGCGGGCAGCGCGGCACGGGTTCGGCCGTGGCCGCATGGTGCGCCAAGGGCGTGACGCTGCGCGACGGCAGCACGAGGCCGACGTATGACCTCATTTTGCAGCGCGTGGCCGACGATCCAGCCTCGCAGCCTCAGCCCAGCCCGCGCGCGTCCAGATCGTCCTCGTCGAGCCCAAGGTAGTGGCCCAGCTCGTGCAGGTAGGTGGCGCGGACTTCCTCCCGAAACACGGCCGCGTCGCCTTCTGCGTAGTCCCAAATGTTGGCGAGGAAGATCAGGATCTGGGCGGGTAGCGGCGCCTGCGTGGCGCCGGTTTCTGCCATTTCTTCTCCCACGAAAAGCCCGAGCAGATCCTCCTCCATGCCTTCGTCCACGAGCGCAGAACTGGGGAAGGGTTCGTAGGTGACGGGCAGCGACTGCGCGCGCGCACGCAGATCGGCAGGCATGGCGCGCAGTGTTTCTGCAACCTCGTCGCGCGCCCAAGCCAGCAGCGTGGGCCACGGCGGCAGGTCGGGCGCAGGCATGAGGCTAGGGGGCGCCGTTGCGCCGCGAACGGTGGAACTGCCGCAGCGTGGCCGGATGCGCCTCGAAGTAGGTCGCCAAGTCGGCCAGGCAGTCCACCGTCTCAGGAGAGAGGTGGTGTTCCATGCCCTCGATGTCCACCGCCTGGGTTTCGGGGGACAGATTGAACAGGGTGAAGAAGCGTTTGAGCGTGGCGTGGCGCTTGCGAATCTTGACTGCCACGGCTTGGCCCGCGTCAGTGAGCATCAGGCCGCGGTACTTTTCGTACTTCAAATAGCCGGCGTCGGCCAGCCGCTGCACCATGCTGGTCACCGAAGCCTGCCGGACGTTGAGCGAGTGGGCGATGTCGACGACGCGCGCGTAGCCCTTGGCCTCCATCAATTCGTGGATGCGCTCCAGATAATCCTCGGCGCTCTGGCTGGGTGAGGATGGCATGCGGCGGCCACAGTCATACGCCGCAGGGCGCCCGCTGGCAAGGATGGCCATCCCCGGCCGCGGCAAGAATAGTGTTGTCTCGGGCGCGGGAAGAGGGTAGCCCTTACCCGTTCCGCTTCATTGGAAAGGGCGGCCTTTTTTTGACACCATGAGTACAACACCCGACGCTCCGAAGCACACCGCCGAGGAGATTTTTACGGCTTTGCAGAAGTCCGTGGAGACGGGAGAGCCCATCGAGGAGAGTCACAAGAATGCCCGTGGGCTGAACTTTCTGGGCCGCGACTTCTCCGGCATGGAGTTGACCGGAATGGATTTCACCGGCTGCGAGATGAGCCGCACGACCTTCTCCGGCGCCATCTGCCAGAACACGCTCTTTGACAGGGCCACGCTCTTCCAAGCCAAGCTCGACGACGGCGAATTCCTGGGGGCGAGCTTTGTGGAGGCCAATCTGGACGAGTGCTCGGGCAAGAACGCGGGCATGGGACAGACCAAACTCAATCATGCCAAGATGCGGCGCGCCAGCATGCCCGGCGCGACCTTCGTCAATGCGACGCTGGCCCACGCCGACATATCGCTGGCCAAGATGCCCAAGTCGCGCATGCTCGAGTCGGACTTGAGCCATCTGCACGCGTCGCAGGCGGACTTGAGCGGCTGCGACCTGCGCGAGTGCAATCTCGACCACGCCACGTTCAACAAGACCACGATGGTGGCGGCGCAGATGCGCGGGGCGCGCAACTACACCACCGCCTACTGGATTGGGGCGGACATCCGCGACGTGGACTTCGCCGGGGCCTACCTCGTGCGCCGGCACATCGTTGACGAAAACTACCTCGAAGAATTCCAGAAACAGAGCACCTATCACCAGTGGCTCTATCGGGTGTGGTGGCTCTCGTCGGACTGCGGCCGCAGCATTGGCCGGTGGACGTTGCTGCAGGTGGGCGTCGTGGCCTTCTTTGGATTGCTCTTCTATTCGATGGACGGCACCTCGGCCGGCATCAAGACCGACAAGCCGCTGGTGGAGGCGGGCTTTGCCACGGCGGGCGTCACCAACGGCATTTTTTCGGTGAACGGCGTGGAGATTGAGGTGAACGCGACCGAGCATTCCTTCGCCGACATTGCAGAAACGGTGGCGCAGGCGACCAAGAACATGGTCAAGCTGAGCTACGACGCAGCGGCCGACGTGGTCCAAATTCATGGTGAGGCCAAGTTCGAGGAGAACGCGACGACGCCGTCCAATTTCACCGTGGTGACCAAGCTCGGGCAGGATCCCTCGCAGAATTCGTATTGGGACAACACCGACCGGCGCTTGGGGGTGATCTCGCCGGACTTTGCCATTCCCGGAGACTTGGTGCGCACGTGGTACACCCCGCAGTATTACGCGGTGGTGGCAGCCACGACGCTGGGTTTTGGCGACGTGCTGCCCAAGTCCACGCGCGCGCAGGTCGTGACCAACCTGCTGACCATTTTCGGCTATTTCGGGCTGGGCGGTCTCATGACCATTCTGGGCAATCTGTTGGGTCGCCGCGGCGAATAGGCAGCGGGAATTGAAGGGCGCACATGGCTACAAAATTTTCATTCTTGGGCGACGTCGACGCCAAGGCCCGGCTCGCTGAAATCCTGGGCAATTTCGAGCTGCCGCGGTTTCGCAAGGCGATCTTCGAGACGCTGCGCCGCCTGCGCGATCCGGACAGCTCCAACAACCAGATTAGCCAGGTGATGTCCACCGACGCCGATCTGGTCTCGCGCGTCATGCGCACCGTCAACTCCACCGCGTACGCGCCGCGCTGCCCCATCACCTCGCTTGACCACGCCATCGCCATGAT
Organism: Verrucomicrobiales bacterium; assembly: GCA_005809105.1. GTDB lineage: Bacteria > Verrucomicrobiota > Verrucomicrobiia > Limisphaerales > UBA1100 > SYLI01. The sequence goes on from SYLI01000040.1 coordinate 40,996, forward strand.
GGGCAACTCGGCGCTGGAGCGCATCGTGATGTGCATCGGCGCCCGGGCGACGATGCCCAGCAAGCTGCCCGCCTACCTCATTCTCAAGGACTTTTGGAAAACGGCGGGCAAACGCGCCGTGCTGGCCAAGGAGGTGGCCGACGCCACGATGCCCGCCAAGGCCAATTTGAGCTTCAGCGCGGGATTTTTGCAGGACATCAGCGTGCCACTCATCGCCGCCTCACGGGGCGATGCGTACAGCGCCGTGTACACCGCCGGTGCCAAAGGCGAGGCCGAACTGCACTTGCTGGAGAAGGAAGCCTTCGGGTGGGATCATGCCGAGCTGGGCACGATGGTGTGTTCGGAATGGGACATGCCCGAGGATCTGGCCGGCGCCATCATGCATCAGAACACGCCGGATAGCGCGCTTTGCCCGGCGCCCGTGGCCTACGTCTCCTCGCTCTGTGAATCGCATCCGGAATCGTGGAACGAGGATTTCACCCGTATTGTGAAAGACAAACACCCCGAGCTTAGCGAAGAGCGCATCCGGGAGATTGTCGCCCAATGCGGAGCCAAGGCTGACGAACTGGCCAAGATGCTGGGCTAGGGTGCGCGGGCTGCCCTCCCCTTGGAGGGATGTGGAAGGCGAAGGGGAGTCCTTTGGCTCACGGCGTCGGGGCGTGAGCCGGCGGGACGGATGGCAGCCCCAAAATTGTGCTTGTGAAAAGTGGCGCGTTACCTATTTTCTCCCCGCCGTTTGCACTTTGTTCGTGGGGTTTTTTTGTTCCTGCGACCTGTGCGCTAGACTGCGGATCCAAACAGGCATGAGACTGCTCGCAATGCTTTGGCTGATTTTGGTGGGGGCGCCCTGGGCGTTTGCCGCCGAGGGCAAGCCGCACGAGCTCTCGCCCAAGGCCACCATCCTCTGGGACTTCGGTTGGTTCGCCATCACCAACTCCATGGTGGTGACTTGGACGGTGGCGGCGCTGCTCATCGTGATCACCCAAGTGGCAATGTCGCGGGGCAACGCCGTGCCCACCGGCCTGCAGAATTTTTGGGAATGGCTCATCGAGGGGCTTCACGAGTTTCTGGAGGGACTGCTGGGCGCGCACCTCATCAAGGGCACCTTCTGGTTCTTCGCCTCGTTGTTCCTGTTCATCCTGTTCACAAACTGGTTTGGGCTGGTGCCCGGCGTGGGTACCGTGGGCTGGGGCGTGGTGGAAGACGGGCATTTCCACCTCACCGACCCGTGGATGCGCGGTGGCAACGCCGACCTCAACATGACCTCGGCGATGGCGCTGCTCTTCTTTGCCCTGTGGCTCTTCTGGTCCATCCGAGCGCTGGGCGTGGGCGGATTTCTGGCGCACATCTTTGGCGGCCAGGGTGGCACCGGCGCCATGCGCGTGTTTTTTGTCGCCATCTTCTTTTTCGTGGGGCTCATTGAGGTGATCTCGATTGCCTTCCGGCCGGTCTCGCTGAGCTTCCGGCTCTATGGCAACGTCTTTGCCGGCGAGAACATCCTTGAATCCATGCTGGCCCATCCGTGGCTGGGGTGGCTCCTGCCGCTCCCCTTTTATTTTCTGGAACTGCTCGTGGGTCTCGTGCAGGCGCTGGTGTTCACACTGCTGACGGCGGTGTTCACCTCGCTCATGATTGGGCAGGGGCACTCAGAACAGGGGCACGGCACCAAGGCGCCCGAGGGCGCGCCCGCCGGCCACTAGCGAAAACCATTTCGGCGCCGGACCGTGGCACACGCGGGGGCGCTGGATACAACAAAAAGGAAACAGCATATGTTCGCAGCACTGACTGGGAGTCTGCATATCGGCCTGGCTGCGTTGGGTTCCGCGATCGGCGTGGGGTTCATCGGCATGAAGGCCGCCGAAGCCACCGGGCGCAATCCCGGCGCCGCGGGTGAGATCCGGAACATGGCCATCATCTTTGCCGCACTGGCCGAGGGAGTCGTGTTCTTCGCGATCTTCCTGGTGAAGCAAGGCTAAAACCCGGTGGGCGCGCTCGTCGCGCCTGCCGCCAATTTAACATGATTGAGCACCTGTACGTTCTAGCGGCCGCCGTGGGCAACGCGACCGCGGAGGCCGGCAACGCGACGGCCGGCGAGAACCCGGCGCAGGCGCTGGCCCGGCAATTTGGCTGGGAGCCGCGCCTCTTTTTCTCCCAGGTCATCCTGTTCATCATTGTCGCCTTCGCGCTCAAGAAGCTGGCGTATGACAAGGTGCTGCAGACGCTGCACGAGCGCAAAACGCGCATTGCCGAGGGGCTGCACCACGCGCAGCGCATGCAGGAGCAGCTGACCGAGACGCAGAAGGCCCATGTCGAGGTCATCACGCAGGCCAGCACCCAGGCCACCAAACTCATCGAGGAAGCCCGCGAGCACGCCGACCGGTCGCGCGAAGAGCAGTTGGATCGCGCCAAGGCCGAGGCGGCGGAGATCGTCCGCAAGGCGCAGGAAGCCATCGCCGGCGAGCGCGCGAAGATGCTGGCGGAATTGAAGCGCGAAGTCGGCCGTCTTGTTGTGGAAACGACGGTGAAGGTGGCCGGCAAGGTGCTGACGGCCGAGGATCAGCGTCGCCTGATTGAACAGGCCAACAAGGAACTCGCCGCGTAGCTTTTTTAGAACGGCACTGATGAAGGGCAGCAAACAGACACGTCAAGACGCCAAGGCGCTCTTCCGAGCGTGCGTGGTCGGCGGCCGGCTCGATGAAGGGCGCGTGCGGGAAGCCGTTGCGAGCGTGCTTCGTGGGCGGCCGCGCGGGTACAGCGAGTTGCTGGGGCATTTCCGGCGGCTGGTGCGGCTGGAGCTGGATCGGTGCACCGCGCGCGTGGCCAGCGCCGTGCCGCTGGACGACGCGCAGCAAAGGGACGTGGCCGGCCGGCTGCGCCAATGGCGCGGTGCGGATCTCCGGGTGGAGTTTCGCGAAGAGGGCGCGCTCTTGGGTGGCTTGCGCGTGCAGGTGGGCAGTGATGTGGTGGACGGCACCGTGCGGGCGCGACTGGATGCGCTGGCCGGGGCTTTTGGCACCTAGGCGATTTTTTCAAAGACTATGAGCAACCTCCTCCAAGAAATCGAAGCGCAGATCACCGGGGCAAAGACGACGGCACAGCGGCACAACGTGGGCGTGGTGCGCCAGATTGCCGATGGCGTGGCGAAGATCGAGGGCCTTTCGGACTGCATGGCCAACGAGATGCTCGACTTTGGCAACGGCGTGACAGGCCTGGCGCTCAACCTCGAGGAAACCGAGGTGGGTGCCGTGATCTTGGGCGACTACCTCGCCGTGCGCGAAGGCCAGGAAGTGCGCACGACGGGCAGGCTGCTTCAGGTGCCCGTTGGCAAGGCCCTGCTGGGCCGGGTGGTGAATGCCCTGGGCCAGCCGCTGGACGGCAAGGGGCCCGTGGACGCCACGGATTTCTATCCCGTGGAGAAGATTGCGCCGGGCATCATCAAGCGCCGCCCGGTGAGCCAGCCGATGCAGACGGGCATCATGGCGGTGGACGCAATGATTCCCATCGGGCGCGGCCAGCGCGAGCTCATCATCGGCGACCGCGCCACGGGCAAGACGACCATCGGCATGGACACGATGATCAACAACGCGCGCATCAACAAGGCTGGCGCGGCGGCGGGCGAGAAGGACTTCCGCCCCCTGTACTCCATCTACGTTGCCATCGGGCAGAAGCAGTCCAACATTGCCCGCGTCATCACCGATCTGGAGCGTGAAGGCGCGCTCGAATACACGATTGTCATCGCGGCTTCGGCGTCGGACAGCGCCACCAACCAGTTTCTGGTTCCCTTTTCAGGTGCGGCCATGGGCGAGTGGTTCATGGACAACGGGATGGACGCGCTCATCATCTTTGACGACCTCTCCAAGCACGCCGTGGCGTACCGCCAGGTGTCGCTGGTCCTCAAGCGCCCCTCGGGCCGCGAGGCATACCCCGGCGATGTGTTCTATCTGCACTCTCGTCTGCTGGAGCGGGCCACCAAACTGTCCGATGCCAACGGCGCCGGTTCACTCACCGCGCTGCCGATCATTGAGACTCAGGAAGGCGATGTCTCGGCCTACATCCCGACCAATGTCATCTCCATCACCGATGGCCAGATCTACCTGCAGCCGGAGTTGTTCGCCGCTGGCGTGCGGCCAGCAGTGAATGTCGGTATCTCGGTGAGCCGCGTCGGTGGCAACGCCCAGATCAAGGCCATGAAGGAAGTGGCTGGCTCACTGCGCCTCGACTTGGCCGCCTTCCGCGAACTGGAAGCTTTTGCGCAGTTGGGCACCGAACTCGACACCTCCAGCCAGCGCCAATTGGACCGCGGCGGTCGAATGGTGGAGATGCTCAAGCAGGGCCAGTATGTGCCGATGGATGTGATCGATCAGTGCATCTCGATTTTCGCCGGTAGCAAGGGCATCCTCGACACCCTGCCAGTGAATCAGGTGCGCGAGTTCGAGACCGCGCTGCATGAACACCTGCGCACCACCGGTCGTGGTCTGCGGGAGCAACTGGTGCAGAAGCGTTCCTTCAAGGGACTAGAGGACCAGTTCCTCGCCGCCCTCAAGGCGTTCCGGCAGAACTGGAAGACCTGAGCTCCCCGTTCAGTTGGGGCAGGGGCCCCAGGCGGCCAGCAGTTGAGCGAGATCGCTGGCGTCGACCTGTGCATCGCCATCCATGTCGGCCAGCGCGCAAGACCCAGCGACTCCGAACTGAGCTAACAGCACCGCTAGGTCAGCCGATCCAACGGCAGCATCGCCATCGAAATCACCCGGGCAAGACTGGCCGGTCATCTCCACATCCACCAACAGTTGTCCCAGCGCCCGGGCCAAGCGGCGCTGCCCCCACGGCGTGAAGTGCGCCATGTCGTAGTGCGCGCACCATTCACCATCGAAGCAGCCGTGCCAGAGTTCCATGGCTCGGCGCAAGTTGATGAAGTGGATGTTTGGTTCGATGAGCGCCAAATCGGCCGCTACTCCGGCAGAGCGCGAGAAGCCGTCATGGAAGAACAGACTGGGAACGCTCGCCTCGCCCACCAGAATGATCGGCAGGCATGGGTCGTCCATCCACAGACGGACGCGCGCGATGAGTTGTTGGAGTCCAGCGTGGAAGGAGTCCGGCGTCGCCCCCGCAGAAGCGAAGTCGTTGGCTCCCAATTGGATCATGATCGCGTCTGGATCAATCGCCCGCAGCATCGGCCCGGCCTCTGAGTGAGTGTTCAGGTGCGATTGCACCGTGTAGCCGCCTTCGGAGAATGACTCGACCAGCAGCCCGCGCGGCGA
>SYLI01000041.1 GCA_005809105.1 Verrucomicrobiales bacterium
CAACCGCTACCCCGAGCCGATCACCGCGCACGACTATCTGCACGAGCGGCTGGTCGAGATCGGGCTTATCAAGAAGTAGCCCCGCTAGACCCATTCCCAATTCTTTCTTCGCCGTCCCGGACTTGTTCCGGCGTCCACCGTCCCGCATGAGCCAAACCGGCCGGAACGGGTCCGGCATGACGAAGAAGGCACGCTCGACATGACTACTCCGCTCCGCGTCGCGATCGCCGGCCTCGGGACCGTGGGCGCGGGCGTCATCCGGCTGATCGACGCGAACGGCGAGCTGATCGCCCGGCGCGCCGGTCGCCCGATCGAGGTCGTCGCCGTCTCCGCCCGCGACCGCGCCAAGGACCGCGGCGTCGACATCGGCCGCTTCGCCTGGGTCGACGATCCGGTCGGCCTCGGCCGGCACGAGGGGGCCGATGTGGTGGTCGAGCTGATCGGCGGGTCGGACGGCCCCGCCCTCGCCCTCGCGCGCACCAGCGTCAGTGCGGGCAAGAGCTTCGTCACCGCGAACAAGGCGATGATCGCGCACCACGGCCTCGAGCTGGCCCGCGCGGCCGAGGATGCCGACGTGGCGCTCAAGTTCGAGGCCGCGGTAGCCGGCGGCGTTCCCGTCATCAAGGGTCTGCGCGAGGGCGCCGCCGCGAACGAGATCGCACGCGTCTACGGCATCCTCACCGGCACCTGCAACTACATCCTCACGCGCATGCAGGCCGAGGGCGCGACCTTCCAGGACGTGCTGGCCGACGCACAGCGGCTGGGCTACGCGGAGTCCGATCCATCGCTCGATGTGGACGGGCACGACGCCGCGCACAAGACGGGCATCCTCGCCAGCCTGGCGCACGGGTTTTGGGTCAACCCGCGGCACATTCCCACGGAGGGCATCCGGCAGGTGACGCCCTTGGATCTCAAGTTTGCCGCGCAGCTGGGATATTCCATCCGGCTCCTGGGCATCGTGAAGAAGGAGGGGCGCGGGCCCGTGCAGGTGAGCGTGTATCCGGCGCTGATCCCGCAGGGCCACGTGATGGCCAGCGTGAGCGGGGTGTTTAACGCCGTGTACGTTCGCGGCGACGTGGTGGGCGACACCCTCTACTACGGGCGCGGCGCAGGGGCCGAGGCCACGGCCAGCGCCGTGCTGGGCGATCTGGCCGATGCGGCGCTGGATCTCAAGCACGACTCCACCGAGCGCGTGCAGGCCTTTGTGCCCCACGAGCGCAACGGGGCGTTGCAGCCCCCCGGCGGGGCGTCCCACTCCTACTATCTGCGGCTGGACGTGGTGGACCGCCCCGGCGTGCTGGCCCGCATCGCCACACTTCTGGCGCGCGGGCGCATCGGCATCTCGTCGGTGATCCAGCCCGAGGGGCACGAGGGCGCGAGCGTGCCGCTCATCCTGATGATTCATCACGCGCCCGAGGCGGCGATGGCGCGGGCGATGCAAGCCATCGGTCGGCTGGCCGCGGTGCGGTCGCGCCCGGTGATGATGCGCGTGGAACCACTCACATGAGCCAAGAAAAATCAAACCGCGCCGGCGGCGTCATCCGGCGATATGCGGCGCTGCTTCCCGTGAGTGGAGCCACGCCGGTGGTGACCCTGGCGGAGGGCGACACGCCGCTCGTGCGCGCGCCCCGGCTGGCCGCGGCGGTCGGCGGCGGTTTGGATTTGTATCTCAAGTGCGAGGGGCTCAACCCCACCGGCTCCTTCAAGGACCGCGGCATGACCGTGGCCGTCTCCAAGGCCTTGGAACGCGGCGCCCGGGTGGTGGTGTGTGCCAGCACGGGCAACACCAGCGCCAGCGCGGCGGCCTATGCGGCGCGCGCGGGGCTGCGCTGCGTGGTGCTCATCCCCGAGGGCAATGTGGCGCTGGGCAAGCTGGCGCAGGCGCTGATGTGCGGGGCCACCACGCTTCAGGTGCGCGGCAACTTTGACGTGGCGCTGGCGCTGGTGCGCCAGCTGGGGGAGTCGGACGCGGTCGAAGTGGTGAACAGCATCAACCCCGCGCGCCTGGAAGGACAGAAGACGGCCGCATTTGAGATTTGCGACGCGCTGGGCGACGCGCCCGACTATCACTTCCTGCCCGTGGGCAACGCGGGCAACATCACGGCGTACTGGAAGGGCTACCGCGAGTATCACGCGGAGGGCCAATCCGACACGCTGCCACGCATGATGGGGTTTCAGGCGGCGGGTGCTGCGCCCCTCGTGGACGGCGCGCCCGTGGCCCGCCCGGACACGGTGGCCTCGGCCATCCGCATCGGCAATCCGGCAAGCTGGCAGGGCGCGCGCGCGGCGCTGGATGAATCGGGCGGTCACATCGGCAAGGTGACCGACGCGGAAATTCTGGAGGCGTACAAGCTGGCGGCGTCTACCGAGGGCGTGTTCGTGGAGCCGGCGTCGGCCGCGGCGCTGGCGGGTCTCATCCAGTGCCGGCGCGAGGGACGAATCGAAGCCGGATCGATCGTGGCGGTGACGTTGACGGGGCACGGCCTCAAGGATCCGGACGCCGCGGTGCAACACGCGCCGGTGCAGCCCGTGATCGTGGAGGCAGACCTCGCGGCGGTGAAGGCGGCGATGGGCATCTAAAGATGGCCTTGATCGTCCAGAAGTACGGAGGCAGCTCCGTCGCCAACCCCGGGCGCATCCAGAACGTGGCGCGGCGCGTGGCCGGGTATCGCGCGAAGGGAGACCAGGTGGTGGTCGTCGTCTCCGCCATGAGCGGCGTGACCGACAACCTCATCGGGCTTGCGAAGGAAATCACCCCGCTGCCCAGCGAGCGCGAGATGGACATGCTGCTGGCCACGGGCGAACAGCAGACCATCGCGCTCACCGCCATCGCGCTGCATGAGCTGGGGGTCGCGGCCACCTCGCTCACCGGCGCGCAGGCGGGGATCGTCACCGATGGCGTGCACACCAAGGCGCGGATTCAAAACATCACGCCCAAAAAAGTCCACGCGCTCTTGGACGCGGGCAACGTGGTGATCGTCGCCGGATTCCAGGGCGAGACGCCCGAGGGCCACATCACCACGCTGGGCCGGGGCGGCTCGGACTTGACGGCCATCGCGCTGGCGGCGGCGCTGAAGGCCGACCTGTGCCAGATCTACACCGACGTGGATGGCGTGTACACGACCGACCCGCGCATCGTGCCCGGCGCCCGCAAGCTCTCGGAGGTGTCGTACGACGAGATGCTCGAGCTGGCCGGCGCCGGCGCCAAGGTGATGCAGGGCCGCTCGGTGGAGTTCGCCAAGAAATTCGGCGTGGTGTTCGAGGTGCGATCGAGCATGAACGACAACCCCGGGACGATTGTGAAAGAGGAAACGCGAAGCATGGAGGACGTCGTGATCCGCGGCGTGGCGCTCGACAAAAACCAGGCCAAGGTGACGCTGGTGGCCGTGCCCGACCGTCCCGGCGTGGCGGCGCGCGTCTTCAAGGCGCTGGGCGAGGCGGCCGTCAACGTGGACATGATCGTGCAGAACATCAGCCACGGCGTGCCCGCCACGGACCTCTCCTTCACGCTGGACAAGGCCGATCTGGCCAAGGCCCGCCGGCTCATCGACACCCTCAAGGCCGACGTGGGCTTCCGCGAGGCGCTCGTCTCCGAGCAGATCGGCAAGCTCTCCATCGTGGGGGTGGGCATGCGCAGCCATTCAGGCGTGGCGGCCAAGATGTTCGAGACGCTGGCGCGCGAGGGCATCAACATCGAGATGATCTCCACGAGCGAGATCAAGATTTCTGTCGTGATTGATCTGGCGCGAGGCGAGGCCGCCGTGCAGGCCGTGCACCGGGCGTTTCTCGGCTAAAGAGGAACCGCATCCGCGCGGCCTTGCAATTACAACTCAGTGCTGTCATCGCGCTGCTCCAGCCGGATGACGCGCTTCTTCACAATCTCAAGCTGCTTGGTCAGCTCATAAAGGGCCGCGTAGAGCGCGTCCTGCGTGTCCTTGTCGGCCAGCGCGGGCACCTGCGGGTGAATGCGCATGAGCTCGAGCGCAATGGCCTTGCAGCGCGACTTGATTTCCTCGCAGGCGGCCGGTCGGTCCATGGCCCATTTAATACGTCGCCCGGCCGCCGGACAAGTCGAACACCGCGCCGGTGGAGTAGGAACTGTCCTCAGACGCCAGCCAGGCCACGAGCGCGGCAGCCTCGTCCACTTTGCCAAACCGGCCCATCGGAATCTTGCTCAGCATGTAGTCGATGTGCTGCGGGGTGCACTGCTTGAGAATGTCCGTCTCGATCACGGCGGGGGTGAAGCAGTTCACCAGGATGCCCGACTGCGCCAACTCCTTGCCGAGCGACTTGGTGAGTCCGATGACACCCGCCTTGGCCGCGCTGTAGTGCGAGGCGTTGGGGTTGCCCTCCTTGCCGGTGATGCTGGCGGTGTTCACGATGCGCCCATAGCCGTGTTTGAGCATGTGCGGCACCACGGCGCGGCAGCAGTAAAAGACCGCGTTCAAGTCCACGTCCACCACCACGCGCCACTCCTCCGGCGACAACTCCCACGTCTTGCGGTTCACCCCGGCGATGCCTGCGGTGTTGACGAGGATGTCGATGCGCCCACCCCACCGCGAGGCAGTGGACTCGGCCGCGCCGACCACCGCCGCCGCATCGGTGAGATCCAACGTCTCGGTGCAGGTGCCTTCGCCCAATTCCCCGGCAGCGGCCGCCAACGCAGCGCTGTCGCGATCCCACAGGCAGATTTTGGCGCCGTGAGCCCGCAGGCGGCGGGCGATGGCCAGGCCGATGCCCCGCGCGCCGCCCGTGACCACGGCGTGACGCCCGTCGAGGTGCTTGGAGTTCATGGCGGCGAAGCATTGGGCAAAGGCCCGGGTGGCGAAAGTATTTTTTGACCGCAAGGCGCCCCTCGCCGCGTCGCTTGACCGCCTTTGATGCACGCACCTATAATCCGCCGCATGTGGAGGGACGGACTCAAAGGGGGCTGCCTATGGGTGGCGTTGACGTTGGTGGTGTCGGCACAGGCCCAAGCGCCCGCGCCAGCCGAGATGGCGTATAACACCGTCTTGGCGGTGGTGGGCGACCGTGCCGTGACGCGGCAGGACCTTGTGCGGCTGCTGCGCAACGACAAGCCGCCGGAGGAGCAGATTCGCGCAGCCTTGAAGGTGACGATGGACAACCTCGTGCTCATCAAGCACCGCCAGGGTCTGCCCACCTACTTTGAGGCCCCGGGCCTGGTGGACGGACTGCTGCGCTCGGAAATCCGCGACCGCTACAAGGGCGACCAGTCCGAACTGGCCCGCGACCTTCAGGCCATGGGCACCACGCTGGCAGACCACCGGCGGCGGCTGGTCGAAGGCTGGATTCTGCGGGTGGTGGATTACGAGCTTCGAGAAACGGTGTCCGTTTCCCCCAGGCAGGTACGCGACTATTACATGGAACATTTCGCCCGGGATGCCGGGCAGCGCAACGACGTGGTGGAGCTCTCGCTCATCCGGGTGCGGCGCGATGCCACCAAGCCCGTCGAACAGGTCGCCGGCCTGGAGAAGCTCGTGCGCGCCGTGGATTCGCCCGAGGCGTTTCAAAAGCTCGTCGAGTCCCAGGGATTGCCGGGCGATGGCCTGCAGGGTTTGCTGCCGATGGATTACCGCGTGGCCGCGCTCGGCACGGGCCGCGCCATTGATGAGATTCCCGAAAACGACCGGCGACTGCTGCTCGTCAAGGCCCACAAGGAGATGGCCGCCGGCAAAGCCGAGACCGAATCGCCCCCCGGCAGCGCGTTTCATTACCTCATTTTCGTCGGGCGCAAACTCGAGGGCTACGTGGTGTCGCTGGAAAGCCGGCGCTTGGAAATCCGCACCCACCTCGCCGAGGAGGCCTACCGCGAGCAAAAGCGGCTGCTGCTGGAGAAGGCGCGCAAGGCGGTGTTTGTCGCCAACTACCATGAATTGGACCGGGAGCTCAAAGGGCGCCCGACACCCCCTGCGGTGCCCGCACCCAAGCCTGCCAATCCGTAATGGGTTCTCTCTGCTTTCGAATGAACGCCAACACACTGCGCGCCCTTCTGCCCTTCGCCCCGTTGCTGGGGCTGGTGGCCGCCACGCCGCTCATGGCGGCCACGCTTGCCGATTTGCAGGCTCGCGCCGCCAAGGGCGAGGCTCTTGCCCAGTACGAGCTGGCCGAAGCGCATTACTGGGGGCACCACAATGCGACGATGGATCACAACGCCTCGCTGCACTGGGCGGGCAAGGCCGCGGCCCAGAAACACGGGCAGGGCATGTACCGGCTGGGCGTCATGCGTGTGCTTGGTCACGGCGACGACGCCCGCCTGAAGGAGGGCGTGCAACTGCTCTCCCAGGCGATGCCGCTCTTGGAGAAGGGTGGTGTTGAATCGCGGTTCCAACACGCGCTGCTGCTCATCTCGGGCCTGAGCACCGAAGCCAACACCACCTATGCCGCACGATCCATTCGCGCTGCCGCCGAGGCTGGGTTGGCAGAGGCACAATTTCGGATGGGCCTCTACCACATGGGCGTCGGCGACAAGACGACGCGGCGCGAACGCAAGCCCCTGGAGGCGCGCGACTGGTGGGGCAAGGCCGCCGCACAGGGGCATGCGCTGGCCCAATATCATCTGGGTGATTTGCATGCGGATGGCCGCTATCTGCCGCGCAACAACGCGACGGCACTGGATTGGTACCGCAAATCGGCGCAAGCGGGCCTGGCGCAGGCCCAGCACCGGCTGGGCGCGCTGCAATTGCGCGGATGGGGCGCGCCGGCCGACGCCAAGGCGGGCGCAGCGTGGATTATCAAAGCGGCCGAACAGGGTGACGCGGGCGCGCAGCACGAGCTGGGGATCATTTGCTACGCCGGAACAGGCCGCGAAAAAAACCTTGGCGACGCCTTCTTCTGGTTGTCGCTGGCCGGACAGCAGGGCTCGGCGGAAGCACGCACGGCAGCCGGGGTGCTGGGGGAGAAACTCACCTCCGACCAGCTCTTTGCCGCCACCAAGCGCCTGCGCCAGTTCCAGCCCCAACCCACCGCCATCACCCAGCGCTACCGTCTGGGGTTGGAGTTCGCCCATCCGCAGCTCCTGCGCGTCCTCAACTTTGAGTACGCCAGCCAACGCGCCGACCAGGGCGACCTGAACGCCAAACGGCTCCTGGTGGATTTCTACTTTTCCGGGCTTGCCATCGGCGGTGAAAAACTGGTGGACCGCGACGGCGTCAAGGTCGTGGGCATGGTGCGCGAGCTGGCCGAGAAGGGCGACACCTTCGGCATGTGGAACCTCGCCGTGATGTACAATCAGGGTGTGGTGCAAACCCAGCGCAACCCGAAGGATCCCTCGAAGTTCGAGGAGGTCACGCTGCTCGGGCGCGACCTCAACGCCTCGGCGCTGTGGCTTTCGCGGGCTGTCCTCAAGGGCAACACGCGCTCCATGGTGGCGTTGGCCATCGCCTACGAGAAGGGCGAGGGAGTGGATCGCAATCGAACGGCGGCGTGGCAGCACTACAACAAGGCGGCCGAACTGGGCGACCCTGATGCGATGTACGGCATTGCCCGCGCCATCGGGGACAAATGGGAGCAAGCGCCCAGCGACCCCGCCCGCCGCATCGAGTGGCTTCTGAAGGCCGCCCAGCGAGGCAATGTGCACTCGCAATACGAGCTCTACGAGGCGGCGTGGGAGGGCAAGTCGGATCCCAAAGAACTGGTTAAAGCCAAGGACTGGCTGGAGCGCGCCGCCAAACAGGGGTTTGCGCCCGCGCAGTGGAAGCTGGGCACGATGCACGCGGAGGGAACGGTCGGCGGCAAGGACAAGGTTCAGGCGCTCAAATGGCTCTACCTCGCCGCCAATGCCAACATGGCCGGCGCGGCCCAGGAATTCAAAGCGCTCCAGCCCACGCTGACGGCCGAGGATCTCAATCAGGTTCGCCGGCTGGTGGAGGACTTTGTCCCCTTGGCCGAGCGCGATCCGGACGCGGCCTCTGCGGGCGCCGAGGATCCCAAGGCCCTGCTGGCCGCGGCGAAACAAGGTCAGGAGGAGGCGCAGCTCAAGCTCGCGCGCCGACTTTCCCAGGGAGTCGGCGGTCCCATTGACCGGCCGCAGGCCTACCAGTGGTTCAGCCTTGCCGCAGAGCAAGGCAGCGCCCAGGCCTCCGGCGAACTGGGCGAACTCATCCCCAAGATGTCGGCCGAGGAATTGCTCGAAGGCCGCCGGCTCCTTCGCGAGGCGCGCGCCAAAAAAAACCAACCTTGATTCTCGGGCCGCATCGGGCCTTGCCATCCGCCACCTGTAACGACATTACTTCAATCCATGCCGCGTTCCTTCCGATCCTCACTTGGGGCCACACTCCTCCTCGCGGTGTGGTGCTGCGGCGTTCTGTCCGCCGCCGAATCGCTTGAGGCCCTCCAGAAGAAAGCCGTCGGCGGCGATGCGGGTGCGCAGTATGAGCTGGCGGAAATGTTCTTCGATGGCCGCGGCGTGAGGCAGGACTTCCGCGCGGCCTTTGCGCTCGCCGCCAAGGCTGCCGAGACCGGCCATGCCAAGGCCCAATTCCGGCTGGGCTCGCTGTTCTACGAGGGCAAGGGCACCGACAAGGATTTGGGCCGCGCCCGCGCTCTTTTCCGCGAGAGCCGTGCTGGAATGGAAGCGCAAGCCGAGAAGGGCGACGCCGACGCGCAAACCAAACTGGGTGTGCTTTACCTTCGCGGCCTCACGGCTCCGCCTGAGCTTGAAACTGCCTTCAAGTGGACGCAACGCGCGGCATCCACCGGTCTGCCGAAGGCGCAGTACGACTTGGGAGGGCTTCACCTGCAGGGGCGGGGCACCCAGCGCGATGTCAATCAGGCGCTGCAATGGTTCGGCAAGGCCGCCGCGCAGGGGCACGCGAGCGCCCAGTTTCAGATGGGACTGGCCTGCGCCGAAGGTCGCGGGATGGCGCGGGATCTGGATCGTGCGCGCGAGTGGCTGCGCAAGGCGGCCGTCGCCTTCGACACCGAGACCGCCGATCGCGCCAAGGCCGTGCTTGCCAAGGTGGAAGCCGGGGATCTGCCCGAACCGCGCAACCTGGCCACGTTGAAGGCCGCGGCTGAGAAGGGGGAGAAGGATGCGCAGTTTCAGATGGGCGTCGCCTTGGGCGAGGCCCAGGGCGTGGCGCAGGATTACAAGAAAGCGGCCGGGTGGTATGCCAAGGCCGCCAGCCAGAAGCACGCGGCGGCCCAGCACGCGCTGGGGAGCATTCATGTCATGGGACTGGGCACCAAGAAGGACGCGGTCGCAGGCCTCAAGTGGTGGAAGTTGGCCGCCGAACAGAGCTGGCCGCACGCGCAGTTCGACCTTGGCTTGTTGCTGGCCAAGGGTGAGGGCGTGGAGAAGGACCTCGTTGAAGCCTACAAGTGGCTCTCGCTGGCGGGCCGTGGTGACGATGCGCGGCTGCGGGAGGATGCGATGGTCTTGCGCGAGGAGGTCGCCCGGCAGATGAAGGGAGGCGAGATTCTCGAAGGCCTCCGGCGCGTGCGCGAATTCAAGCGGGCCGGCGAAACGCCCTGAGCGACTCCCCCCGGAGCTTTCGCCTTTAGGGACGCTTGTTGGTGCGCCAGAAGTTTTCGGCAGATTGGATTTTCGATTCGTCCACGTCGAACACGTAAGAGAGGCGCCGCAGCTTCGGCAGCTGCTTTAGGAAAGCCAAGTCAGTCGGGCGCGGCGGAAGGATCAGCGTCTCTAGCTCCGCACACTGCGAGAGCGCGCGTAGATCGGTGAGCTGCGTGCAACCATCAAGCCTGAGCTGGCGCAGCGGCATTCCCGCCAGCGCCCGCAGGTCCGTCAAGGGCGTGTGATCCAGATGCAGGCTGCGAAGCGCCATGCCGCGCAGCGGCGCGAGGTTCGAAACTTTGGTGCCGCTGAGGTGCAGGTAGAGCAGCGGCGAGGAACGCAGCGGGCCAAGGTCAGCCACCGGCGAGTAGACGACCGCCAGTGACTTGAGCCGCAGTCCTTCCAGCGGGCCGAGGTCGTTCACCGGCGTGTAGGCAACGAAGAGTTCCTCCAGCGGCAGGCCGCTTAGCGCACGCAGGTGGGAGACTTTAGTCTGCCAAAGGTTGAGTGACACGATTGGAAGCTCGGCCAGCGGGGAGAGGTCGTGAATCGGCGCCTGCGAAAGATTCACCTTGAGCAGGCCCCGCTCGGTGGCCTGCACGCGTCCGGTGCCCCAGGGCTTGAGGGCCGCTTGCGCATGATTCCACGCGCGCTGCCGTTCCTGTGCGATCGGGGTTGTCAGGATCTCCGCCTCGGCGTTGGCGCCCTGGCTGCGCAGATGTTGATGCACGGCATCGAGCCGGGCGAGCGCTGGCATCCGGCTCGCCGATTTGGCCATCAGCCGGTCGCTCAGCGTCAGCGAGGCGGCGGCGTTGGTGTGCGCTTGGTCGAGCGCGACCACACGGGTGTAGGCGTCGCGAGCCTGCGGGAGTTGCAAGAGCGCCAGATGGAGGTTGCCCTTGAGCTGCTGGAAGGCGGCGGCCAGCGGCTGCAGCGCCACGGCCTGGTTGATGTTGCCCAGCGCTTCGTCGGGTTTCTTTTGCGCGATGAGCGACTGGGCGGACTGGTAGTACATGGGCGCGGTGTCGCGCAATTTTGTCAGCGTCTGGCGCAACTCGCGCTCGCGCATCACCGAGTGGACGCCAAAGGCGATGAGGAGCAAGGCAATGAGCGACGCAGCCACCGCCGCCGTGGCATGCCGGCGCAGCGAGAGGCGCATCTGGCGCAGCGCGCTGGCGTGCTCCGCCGCGGGGGCAAATCCCGCCTGGTGCGCGCTCAGATCGCGCTGCAGATCCGCCACCGACGCGTAGCGATTGGCGGGCTGGCGAGCCAGCGCCTGCATGGCGATGGCCGAGAGCGACTCGGGCACCTGATGGTCCGGACAGTGCATCAGGGCCACGGTGTCCGGATCGCTGCCGGTGGGGGGCAGATTAAAACGCGTGGGCGGCTCGATTTTGCCGGTGCGGATTTTCGCCAGCACTTCCTCCTCGGTGGCGCCGGTGGCGGGAGTGCGCAGTGTGAGGATGTGGTAGAGGATCGCGCCCAAGGAAAAGATGTCCGTGCGCTCGTCCATGGCGTCGAGCCGGCCCTCGGCCTGTTCGGGCGCCATGTAGTGGGGCGTGCCCATCACCGTGCCGTAGCGGGTGCCATCGCTGCCCAGAAGCGCCTCGTCCCCCGGCGCGGATTCCGCAGGGTCCGGCGGCAGCAGGGCGCCATCGTGTGCGCGCAAAATCTTGGCCAGGCCCCAGTCCATCACCATCACCTCGCCGTATTCGCCCAGCATGATGTTGGCGGGCTTGAGGTCGCGGTGGATGATGCCCTGGGCGTGGGCATAGGCGACGGCGTCGCAGATTTTCTGAAACACGGCGAGCAGCTCGGCAAGCGGGTACCGGGCCACAATCTCAGTGCGGCCCTTGCGCAGAGATTCGAGCACTTCACGCAGGGTGGTGCCACGAACGAGTTTCATCGTGTAGAACCGCCGGCCTTTGGCGTCCACGCCAAGGTCGTAGATGGGGACGATGTGCGGGTGTTCCAGCCGCCCCAGCACGAGCGCCTCCTGAACAAATCGACGCGCCAGTCCGGGGGAGCTGGCCATTTCGGGACTGAGCAGCTTGAGCGCGACCGACCGCCGCAGCGTGCGGTCCTCGGCGCAGAAGACCTTGCTCATGCCGCCCTGCGCGAGGATGGGACCGGTCTCGTAGCGCCGCGATGCCGCGGATTCGGCGGGGGCTGGGGCGGGAGCAGGGGCCGGCGCCGCGGCCGGCAACAGCGTCAGGTGAATCTGCGTGCGGCCGATTTGCAGGATCTGCCCGGCGGCCAGGACGTGGCGGCCGGTGATCTGGCGGCCGCCAATGAAGGTGCCGTAGCGTCCGCCCACATCCTCGACCTCGATGCGGACGCCGTCGAAGATGAGCCGCGCGTGTTTGCGCGACACCTCGGGACTGTCGACGCAAATGGAGCAGGCCGGGTCACGCCCCATCAGGTGTTCACCCGGCTGGATCGACTGGCTCGACAGCAGCTGGCCGTCCCGGCGGGCTTCCACCTGGACCGCCGCACTCGTCATGGATTCCATCCTCCTCGTGGGCTTGTGAGCCTGCGAATGCAGGCGCCACTCGAGGACTAGGTTAGGCGCGGTGCCTCGCGGTGTCGAGCAACAAACCCCTCTGGAATTCGGATTGCAATGCCCGAGGGGACTCCTATGATGCCGCGCTTTACGCACAAGCAGCGGCGCATGCGGCAAATCCCAACCATCGCCCGTAACGCGTTCATGGAGCTGGTGCGCCAGCCCGTGTTCTTGGTGTTGCTCACCACCTCGACTCTCATCTCGGTGTTCCTGGCGATGGTTCCGTACTTCGGGTTCGGGTACAACGACCGGCCGCTGGAGGCGTTCGACCGCAAGCTCGTGGAAAACGGCGCGCTCACGGTGCTCTTTGTTTCGGGCCTCTTCGGTGCCGTGCTGTGCGCCACAACCTCTCTGGCCGAGGAAATCCGCTCGGGCACGGCGCTGGCGGTACTCTCCAAGCCGGTGAGCCGGGTGCAGTTCATCCTGGGCAAGTTTCTGGGACTGGCTGGGGCGCTCACCGTGCTGACCTACGCCAACGGGCTGGGCGTGCTGCTGGCCAGCCGCAACTCGTTTGACGCCTATGGCAGCGCGGATAATTTTGGATCGCTCGTGTTCTTTCTGTGCATTGGCGGCGGCGCGGCGGCCGCGGCGTTGCTCAACTATTTTCTCAACAAGCAGTTCGTGCCGTGGGCCGTCCTGTTCGTGCTCCTGGGGATGACCCTGGGCTTCGTCGGCATTTGCTGCATGGACAAGGAAGTGGTGCACTATTTTTGGGATCCGGAGTCGGATCGGCACGCGCGATTCAGCGAAATCTGGATTTTTAACAACAAAAAGGGCTACGATATTTTCACCAACGAGCAGTACTGGGGACGGGGTGCCGACCCCAAGTCGATCTTCGCCGAGGGTGTCAATTGGAGTTTGATTCCGATGGCCGTGCTGCTGCTCTTCGCGTTGTGGATTCTGGCGGCGGTGGCGCTGGTGTGCTCCACGCGGCTAAGCTGGATGCCCACGCTGCTCATCTGTGGCGGGTTCTTCGTGCTGGGCCTCATGTCTGATTATTTCTTCGGCCGGCAGGCGATGGGCGGCGCGTTCCTAACGGCGGGCGATCACTTGGTCTGGACGCCGCCCAAAGACTTCACGGGGCAGAAGGCCGTATTCACACTGGAGGCACGGGGCATTCGTGATATGCCGCGGATGCCCATCACGGTGAACCTCCATGTTAGCACCGCCAGCGGACAGGTGAACGAACTGGGCGAGAGGCGGCTTACTCTGCGCCGCTCGGAAGTGGATGAGCGCGGCTACTTTCCTCCCAACACACCCGTGCCTGTGCATTTCCACGAGGTCAAGGACGCGGTGGCGCCGGAGCTCATCCGCTCCATCCTGCAGCAGGAGCTCTCCGCCGACTTGAACGCCACCGCCACGCAGAGCGCGGTGTTGTACAAGTACAATTTGGAATTGGAGGTGGGTCTCTTCGAGGAGCTCAAAAAGGGAACGCGCACTCCTGCCGACGTGGCCCGCGCGCTGGCCAAGGAGCGCGACATCAGCGACCTGCTTCCCGGGCACCTGTCGTTTTATGTCTTTCCATTGACCGAAGGTCTCTCGAAGCGCTCGGGCGAAGGCGGCCGGGCGCAGTCGGCGGCGGCAGAAGTCATTCACGCGGGCCGCTGGTGGGCGAAAATCCTTTACGTTTTGGTCCCCAACTGGCAGCTTTTCTGGCTCGCAGACGCTATCGGACCGGGCCATTCAATACCGTGGAGTTATGTGCAGACTTCACTGATTTATGTCCTGGCCTATCTGGGCGTAGGCCTGTTGGCGGCGTTCTACCTGTTTGAGGAACGCGAACTGGATGGGTGACCCACCCCTGTTGTGATGGAGAATCAAATCAAAGGCGCCGGAGGTTGGAACCTGCTGGTCTCGCTCATGGCCGTGGGCGCAGGCGCAGGCGTGTTGTGGGCGGGCGGCGAGGGATCGGCCAGCATTGCCTTGGCCGTCGCGTTTTTGGTGATGGGCCTTCTGGTGTCGGCCATCAGCTATTTCCACCTGCACCTGCTCGACCGCGAGCAACTGGAGCAGCTGGAGTTTGAGGAGGCCCGCAAGGGCGCGGCCGACACGGCGCTCTTTGAGTCGGACGCATTCCCGGCGCGGCGCGCCCGCGAGCAGTTTGACAGGTGGTGGGTGCCCTCGCTCACGGTGCTTCTGTTCCTCGCTCAAGGCGTGGTGGCGTGGCTCATCTACACCAAGCTCTTGCGCGGCCAGTGGACGCAGAAGGCGGTGTTGGGCCGGCCTGAGGTGGTGCTGGCCATCACGGCGTTGTTTGGCCTCTTCCTCTTCCTGCGGGGCCGCTATGCGACGGTGCTGGCGCGGATGAGCAATGCCGTCATCCTGCAACCCGGCTCGGACTTCCTGCTGCTGGGCGCCTACCAGTTCTTTCTGCTCGCCCTGGCCGCCGCCGCCACGCTGGCGCAGTACAAGACGGTGCACCTCTACGTGGCGTGGGTCCAGCTGGTGCTGCTGTGCGTGTTGACGGGCGAAACGCTCCTGCGGCTCATTCTGGACATCTACCGGCCGCGCCTCAAAGGCCGCGAAGTGCGCCAGCTCTATCACAGCCGGCTGGTGGGCCTCATCAGCAAGCCGGAGAGCTTTTTCACCACCGCGGCGCTGGCGCTGGATTATCAGTTTGGATTCAAGGTCTCCGAAACTTGGGGCTATCAGTTCCTCAAGGAGCGGCTGGCCCTGCTGGTGATGCTGCAGGCGGCCGTGTTGTGGTTGTCCACCACCGTGGTGGTCATCCAACCCAACGAACAGGGACTCATCGAACGGCGTGGAGGCCCCGTGGTGTTAAGCCCGGGCATCCGTTTCAAGTGTCCTTGGCCTTTCGAACAGATGCAGCGCTATACGCCCGGCCGTGTGGAGGTAGTGCGGGTGGGTTATCAGGGCGGGCCTCGCAAGGACGGCACCACCAAGGGAGTGAACTGGAGCGAGCCCGACGTGGAGAATTACACCAATCCGGAGGTGCAGCAGGAGATGTACCGGCATTACTTTGCCACGCGCGCTGATTCGGGCCGGAGTGGCGCCAACCGCGCTGCTGCAGACCGGACGGCGGGCCTGTTGTACACGAGCATCCCGGTGCAGTTTGTCATCAGCGACATCAGTAAGTGGACCCGTTACACCAAGGTGAAGCCGCAGGAAACTCCCTACCGCCTCATCGAGGGCATCGCCTCGCGCGAGGTCACCAAGTACTTCCTCACGCACCGCATGGGTGAGCTGCTGTCCACCGGCCGGGGTGCGGCCGCCAACGAGCTGGTGGCCCGCATCCAGAAGGCCGCCGAAGCGCACAAGCTGGGGGTGACCATTGTCAACGTGGGGCTGGATCGCATCCAGCCTCCGGCTGAGCGCGCGCAAATCGCCGTCACCGACATCACCGATCCCAAGAAACGGGAAGCGGCCGGCAATGAATCGCCCGCAGGAATCTACGAGCGCTACTTGGGGGGGCTGTTGACCGAGGGTCTCACTCAGCGCATGGCGCAGAGCCGGTCGCGCCACTTGGGTGAGCTGGCGCAAATCGAATCCAGGCGCATTCAGGACCGCGGCGAAATTGACGCGCAGCAGAAGCGCCAGCGGCGCCAGAACGAGGGCAGCGAGCTCAGAGAGTTTCTGGGCATGTACCGCGCCGCGCCGCAGGTCTATCCGGCGTACCGTTATCTCGACGCCATGACCAACGCGCTGGGCGCGCCCAACACGCGCAAGTACGTGTTGATGGGGACCAACGCGCAGGACGTGATCCATTTTGACTTCAAGAAATCCCAGACGGATCTCCTGGACATCACCTCGCGAGTGCCGGTGAACCCAGAGGACGAAACCAAGCCCGAGTTCAAGCGTAACCCATGAATGTCAAGCGCGTCATCACCGTCGTGGTCGGGGGGCTGCTGCTCCTGATCTTTCTGTCGTTGATGTTCACCTATCAGGTGCGCACCACCGAGATTGCCCTGGTGAGCAGCTGGTTCGGGCCGGACCGGATTATTTACGGCAGCGCCGACACCGCCCGGAGCGGCGTGGCCGCGAGCCCGGGCATCAACCTTCGCCTGCCGTGGCCCTTCCAGACGGTGCACAAGCTCGACGGGCGCACGCACCTCTTTGAATCCAACTACGATCAGGTGGGCGGCGATGGCGACACGCTGCTCATGCAGGTTTACGCAGGTTGGCGGGTGGGCAATGCGGAGAAGTTTCGCAGCGTGCACCAAGGCGCGGGCACCTCCGGCGAGGAGATGATGCGTCTGGCCGAGGTGAATCTCGCTGGGATGATCAACCGGGTGCGGCAGGCGCAAGCAGGCCGGTACAAGATCACCTCGTTTCTGGGCGAGGCCAACGGCACGGATGCCTATCGCCAGTTTGAGGGCGAGCTGGAGCAGGGGCTCAAGGATCTGAAACCGGACGATGCCTACGGCATCGAGGTGGTGTTCGT
The DNA here is from genome assembly GCA_005809105.1 of Verrucomicrobiales bacterium. Taxonomy (GTDB): domain Bacteria; phylum Verrucomicrobiota; class Verrucomicrobiia; order Limisphaerales; family UBA1100; genus SYLI01. The sequence continues at coordinate 16,501 of SYLI01000041.1, forward strand.
CGGCATCAAGCGCGTGGGCATTCCGCGCACCGTGGCGCAGTCGGTGATTCAGGCCATCATCGTCACCAAGCGCGAGGAGGTGGAGATGGTCAATGAGAAGGCCATGGCGCTCTCCAAGAGCATCATTCAACGCGCCGAGGCCGAAGCGCGCGGGCTTCTCGCTGCCGCCGACGACAACGCCACCAAGGTCATCAAGGCGGCCGAAGGTCAGGTTCAGGAAGACTTCGCGGCGATGGAACGGAAGAACCCCGAACTGGCCATCCTGCTTAAGAAAATCAAGTCCATCGAGGCGCTGCGAAACAGCCCCACGACGCTCATCCTCACCGACCAGAACCCGCTCTTGGAAATCCTGGGCGGCCTGCCCAAGGAACTAAAGATGCCGGTGAGTTCCAAGCCCAGCCAGCCATGAGCACGCCCGTCCCGCCATCCTCCGATCCGGTGGACTCCCGCGCGGATGCCGGCACGCAGGCGCTCACGCAGGCCCTGCGCGGTGGCTACTTCATCCTGAATGGCGTCATCATCGCGCTGATCGCCTATTTCTTCGTCTCCAACTGGTTTCGGGTGGAGCCGGGCAAGAGCGCGGTGGTGCTGCGCTTTGGCAGGCCGCTGCAAACGGCCAAGGACTCCCTGCTTCGTGATGGGCGCATCCATTTCGCCTGGCCCTTTCCGATTGATGAAAAGGTGATCGTCACCGGAGGCGAGCAGGCGGTGGTCTCGACGGTCGGATGGTACGCGCCCTCCAGTTCGGCCACGGTGCAGTTTGACGAGGCCAACGACGGCTACATCCTGTGCGAGGGCGGCGGCATGTTGCACCTCAAGTCCACCGTGGACTATGTCATCGATGACCCCATCCGCTACAATTTCAGCTTCCAGAATGTCGACCCGGTGCTGCGGTGCGTCATGGACAGCGCGCTCACGACCGTCGCGGCGCGGTTCACCTCCGAGGACATCCGCGAGCGCCGCCGCAGCGAGTTTCTCAGCGCCGTGGAACGGCAGGTCAAGGACCTGGCGCAGCGCTACCGGCTGGGCATCGAGATTCGCACCATTCGCCTGGACCCCGCCCCGGCGCTGCCGCGAGGCGATCTGCAGCAGGAACAGACCAAGCTCCTGCAGGCGCTGCAGAACCAGTCCACGCGCGAATCGGCCGCGCGCTCCAAGGCCCAGACCCTGCGGCTGCACGCCGAGACGGAAGTGGCGCGGATCCAGTCCGACGCGAAGGTGCAGGGCGAGAGCATCAAGAGCCGGGTGCAGATTGAGGCGCGTGATTTCGACTCGCTGCTCCGCAATTACGGCGGCGATCCCGTTCTGCTCCGCGCGGAATTGGAGCGGCGCCTCGTGGAGTCGCTGCGCAGCCTGCTCTCCAGCGACATGGTGCAGCTTTACGTCCTGCCCTCCCAGGGCACCGGCCGCGCCGCAGTCAACATGCAGATTGGCGCGCCGCCGGCCAAGCCGCCCACTTCCCGCATGATGTCGGCCCCGCCGCGCCCCTTTGGCCTCAACCCCGGAGACAACCTGTAGCCCCGCGTCCCATGCAGACTGACGAGCGCGCACAATCCGACACGACGGCCCCCGAGGGGGAGGGCACCCGCAGTGGCGTGAACCTTCCCTGGATCGTCCTGGGCCTGGTCTTTGTCATCAACGGTTTCCTGGCGGACTGGTTCCTGCCCGAGTCCAAGCGCGTGGGGGATCTGAGTGCTATGATCGGCGCCTTCGTGCTGGGGATCCCCATTTTTCAACGCGTCATCCGCGACCTGAAGGCGGGCTTGCTGACCACCAACGAGCTGGTGGCCATCGCCGTCTCGGCGTCGTTCGCATCGGGCAACTACCGCGAGGCAGGGCTCGTGGCCTTCTTCATGCTGCTGGCCGAGATGATCGAGACGCGCACGGCCGAGGGCGCCAAGGCCTCGATCGAGTCACTCATCAAGCTCACGCCCACGCGGGCGCGCCGCATTGTTCGCGCAGGCGAGTCGGCCACGCGCGCCGAGGAGGAGGTGGCCGCCAAGGACCTCTGTGTGGGTGATGTCATTCGCATCCGGCCCGGCGACAACGTGCCCGCCGATGGCACCATCCTCAATGGCTCCGGCTCTCTCAACCAGGCCAACATCACGGGCGAATCGCTGCCCGTGGACAAGCGCGCGGGCGACGAGGTGTTCCAGGGCACGGTCAACATCACCGGCATGCTCGAGGTGCGCGTGACCAAGGCCGGCGAGGACACCACCTTCGGCCGCGTGCGAAACCTCATCCTCGCCGCGGAGCGGACGAAGCTGCCCATCATGAAGATCGTGGACCAGTACATGGGTTTTTACACCCCGCTGGTTCTGGTCATCGGCGCCCTGGTGTGGGCGCTGAGCCACGACCTCAAGGTGGTCATCACCATCTTCATCGTCACGTGCCCGTGCGCGTTCATCCTGGCCACGCCCACCGCCATCGTGGCGTCGCTCTCGGCTGCGGCCCGGCTGGGCATCCTCATCAAGAAGGTCAGCGACATCGAGCTGGCGGCGCGCATCAACGCCTTTGTGTTCGACAAAACCGGCACCGTCACCACCGGGCGGCTGGCGGTGAGCCGGCTCAACGCGGTGCCCGGGGTGGAGCCGGCGGATCTGCTGCTCACGGCCGCCAGCGCCGAACGTTACAGCAACCATCCCACCGCCAAGGCCCTCACGGCCCTCGCCGCCGAGGTGGGCGTGGAGCTGGCCGAGCCGCAGGATTTCGCCGAGACGGCAGGCAAGGGCGTGGCCGCCCGCGTGAACGGGGCGCAGGTGTGGATCGGGCGCGAGTTGTGGCTGCGCGAAAATGGCGTCAAGGGCGACATCGCCCAGTCGGTGGATCTGGATGAAACGCAGGGTTACAGCCTGGTGTATGTGGCGCGGGACGGGAAATACCTGGGCTGGGTGGGGCTTTCCGACCAGACACGCGAGGAGGCCGCCGTGGCGATCACTGGCTTGAAGGCCGAGGGAGTGCGCCGCGCTTCGCTGGTCTCGGGCGACCGCAAGCCCGTCGCGGTGCGCGTGGGCAAGGAGATTGGCTGTGACGAGGTCGTGGCCGAGTGCCTGCCGCAAGACAAGGTGGAATTTGTGCGCGCCATGAGGCAGAAGGGCTACCGCGTGGCGGTGGTAGGCGATGGCGTCAATGACGCGCCAGCGCTGGCCGCGGGGGACATTGGCATTGCGATGGGCGCGGCGGGTAGCGAGGTGGCCGTGAACAGCGCCACCATCGCGCTCATGAACAACGACCTTCGCCGGCTGCCCTTCCTGATCCGCCTCTCGCGCATGACGCGCATGGTCATCAATCAGAATTTCATGTTCGGCATCCTGTTTGTCCTCGGCGGATTGTGCCTGGCTTGGATGAAGTTCATCACCCCCATCACGGCCGCGGCCCTGCACGTGGTGGGCTCGCTCATCGTGGTGTTTAACAGCGCGCGTTTGGTGAGACAGGGTGAAGAACTGGATCCGGCGGAGGCCGGAGCGCCCGCCCCGGCGGCCGCGTCGCAGCCGCAGCCTGCGGCATTGACCCCGTAAAAGTCGCGCCGGGAGCCACGCCCAAAGCAACGGAAACCATGGTCACTGCTGCAAATGAAACCGCGACGGGCGCCGCGACGGCGGCGAGTGCCGATGCCGTGGTGAGGGTGAGCGGGCTCACCAAGGTGTTCAAGGATTTCTGGCACCGCCCCAAGGCCCGGGCCGTCAACAACGTCAGCTTTGAGATCCGGCGGGGCGAGGTCTTTGGCCTGCTGGGCCCCAATGGTTCGGGCAAGTCCACCACGATCAAGATGCTGCTGGGCCTGCTCAAGCCCACCTCCGGCCTCATCCAGGTGCTTGGGCGCTCCCCGCGCGACGTGCGCACCAAGGCGCGCATCGGCTACCTCCCTGAGGAATCGTACCTTTACAAGTACCTGGACTCGGAGGAGACGCTGGAGTTCTTTGGCAACCTCTTCGGGCTGGACGCGCGCGAGCGGCACAGGCGCTCGGAACAGCTGCTGGACATGGTGGGGCTTAAACGGGTGCAGATGCGCACCGTGGGCGAATTCTCCAAGGGCATGCAGCGGCGCATCGGGCTGGCGCAGGCGCTCATCAACGATCCCGACCTAGTGATCCTTGACGAACCCACGGCGGGCATGGATCCCATCGGTTGCCGCGAAATCAAGAATCTCATCCTCACGCTGGCGCAGCGCGGCAAGACCGTGATCCTCTCCAGCCACCTGCTCTCCGACGTGGAGGACGTTTGCGACCGGGCGGTCATTTACTACGGCGGGAAGATTCAGGCCTATGGGGAGCTCAAGGATCTGCTCACCGAACGCGAGACGGTTCGCATCACCCTTCCGGTGCTGCCGCAGGAGAAGCTCAGGCATATCCTCGATGTCATCCGCGCCGACGTCGCGGCCGATCGCGTGCAGGTGGACAACCCGACCCAGAATCTCGAGAACTACTTTCTCAACATTGTCCGCAAGGCGAGGGAGAGCGAGGACACCTCGGGCGCGACCTCGGGCAGCCAAGTGGCCGAGTATTTGCGCGGGACGGAGCCGGTGAAGTCGGCCGTGGATCGGAAGATCGAGCGCCTGACCGCTCCCAAGCCTGATGCCTCGGCAGAGCCGGTGGTGGTTCAATCCGAGGAGAAGGTGGATCAGAAACGCCTGGCGGCATTGACCGCGACCGGGTCTTCGCCGGCGGCTGCCCCTGCTGAGCCGGCCAAGGCGGCGCCGGCCGCGAACCTCTCCCAGGCCAATTCCAAACTGAGCAACCTTCTGGGCGGCGACAAGAAATGAGGCGCAGCAGTGCGGCCCAGGCGCCGGCATTGAATGCATACCATGGCTGAACCTACGCAACGCTGGGCGGTGTTCGAGCAGCCCCAAGGCGGACTGCACGCGGTGGCCATCCGTGCTTTCGACTGGGCGGCGTTCGGGGCCGGAGGCGTGTGGGCGCTCACGCACCGGATGTGGCTGCGCGGCGGCGTGCTGCTCGCGCTGGACGCACTGGTGCTCATGGGGCTCTACCACTCATTCGCCACGCCGTCGGTGCAGGAGGGCGTGTACCGGATGAAATTCACCCAGCTGGTTGAGCCGGCGGCGTTCCTGCTGCCTTTGTTTCCGGCGCTGGCGCTGAGATTCATCATGGGCCTGCACGCAGGGCGCATGCGCATCCAGCAGTTCAAGCGCCGCGGCCATGTACTGCTGGGTTCGGTGGAGTCGGCCACGGACGTGCAGGCGGCTGCCCGTGTGGGCAGCGGGGCGCTCAAACCCGTGCACGACTCGCTGGCCACCGACCTTGTGCCCGAGTCGCTCAAACCCGTGGCGGCCATCATCTGGCTCACATGGAAGGCGGCGCAGCGCTACCGGCTTCTGTGGGTGCTCTCCGGCGTGCTGCTCTGCTCGGTGGGGTTGCTGCCCTTCCTGCTGCAGGATGACGGCACGGCCAAGGGCCTGGTCCATATTCTCATCACCTACACGATGTACATGATCATCCTCGTGCTGGGCACGGCCACGATCTGGCTCTCGTGCGGCACGCTGGCCAACGAGGTGGAGGAATGCCAGATGCAGCTGGTGGACGCCAAGCCCGTCAGCCGCGCCACGGTGTGGCTGGGCAAATGGCTGGGGGTGATGTCGCTCAACCTCGTGATGCTGGCGCTGGCCGGATCGGCCGTGTACACGCTGGTGCATTACCGGGTGGCCCACCTGTGGGACCGCCGCTACGAGGAGCTGCGCCACGAGTCAGACACCAACATCGTGCGCATGGCCACGCGCGAAGGGATCCTGACCAACACGCCGACGGGCCAGCTTCCGCCCGTGCTTCCCGAACACGTGGCCGAGCTGCGCGAGGATCTCGCCAATCTGGAGGTGATCCGCGCCAAGTGGGATTTGCTGACGTCGCGCACTTCCATCAAGCCAGACTTTGAGGATCTGGAGCGTCTCATTCGCGATGGCAAGTTTTCCGACGGCAGATGGGCGCCGCTATGGACCAAGACCGACCAAATGATCAAGCGCGAATTGGCCGCACGGATGCCTGAAATCTTCGGGGGGCGCCCGCTCGCGGAGTTTGACCTCGTGCGCTTTGCCCAATCTCCCGAGGCCTTCAAGGCCGGCTATGATCTGGAGAAGGAGCGGACGCGCACGTTTGAGGAGCAAAAGCAGGTGATGGAAGCCGTGGCACCGCAGGGAGGCACGCACGAGTGGCGATTCAAGCTTCCCGAACTGAAAGCGTGGATGGGCGCGCGGGCGTCCAAGGCTCCGCAGATTCGGCTGCGATTCAAGCTGGAGGCTTTCGTCAAGACCACCGAAAAGGACGCCCGTGAGACGGCCAACATCATGATGCAGGACAAGGTCTTTGACTGCGGCTTGGTGCTGGGCGACATGAAGAACCCCGAGAAGATGATCGTCCGGCGGCCGCTGACAGTACGCACGTTTCACGAGTTTCCCGTCACCCCCGACATGCTGGATGAGGACGGCACGCTCGTGTTCACTTTCATCAATGGCGACGGCCAGGTGCCCCTGGCGCTGCCGTTTTGGAACGGCAGCATGGAGGTGCTTTATCAGGAGGGCGGCTTCTTGGGAAACTTCATGCGCGCGCAGATGCTGATCTTCTGCTGGCTGGGCATCCTGGCGGCGGTGGGCCTGGCCTGCGCCAGCTTCATGGCCTTTCCCATGGCGTCCTTCACCTGCATTGGCCTTTTGATCATCGCGCTCGCCACGCCCATGATGCAGCAGGTGGTCTCCGATGGAGGCATCAGCCAGACCTATGACATGAAGATTGGCAAGCGCAACAAGTCGGTCGTGGACTACTTCGCCATCCCCGCCTTCTGGTTGTTGACGAAGATCACGGAGCCGCTGACGAAAGACTCGCCGGTCACCTCGCTGAGCGAGGGGCGCAGCATCTCTTGGGGGGATCTGCTCAAAGCCTATGCGCTGCTTTGGGGGGTGGGCGGCGGCGCATTTGTGTTGGGAGGCATCGTGGTGTATCATCACCGTGAACTCGCACTGGCCGGCAAGGCGTAACGAGGCATCGCGACATGACTGAACCAAGCACACGCAAGCGGCTGTATCTGGCACTCTTGGTGCCGCTGGTGCTGTGCGTTGCCTTCGCCCAAGACCGGCTCAACTCGCGCCGTGGCGAGCTTAACGTCACCTTTCTCGAGCCATTGCCCAACGCCCCGCCGCTGCTCAAGTTCGCCTCCGAGACCTTGGGCGGATTCCGTGGTGTGCTCTCCACCATCCTGTGGATGCGCGCCAACAATCTGCAGATGGAGGGCAAGGTCTACGAGATGGTGCAGCTGAGCGAATGGATCACCAAGCTGCAGCCCCACATGCCCAGGGTCTGGACCGACCGCGCGTGGAATCTGGCCTACAACATTTCCGTCAAGCACACCGTCATCGAGGAACGCTGGAAATGGGTGATGGCGGGCGTGTCGCTGCTGCGGGATGAAGCCATCCAGTTTAATCCCCACGAGCCTGAGATTTACCACGAACTGGCGTGGCACTTTCAACACAAGATGGGCCACGACATGGACGCCGCCCACCTGCATTACAAGCGGATGTGGGTGAATGAAATGAGCACCAACCTCTGGCCCGACCTCAAAACGTGCCTCGCCTCTGACGGCCGGGTAGATTTCAAGGCGCTCATCGACCCTCAAACTCCCGCCGACAAGCGCCGTGCCCGGTATGTGGCCGACCATTACAAGCTCGACCCGCGCCGCATGAAGCAGGTGGACGATGAACGCGGCACCGTCGAGGTGAAGGATGCCGACGGCCAGCCTGTGAAGCTCTATGTAGGGCTGGAATGGCGGCTGCCGGAGGCGCACGCCATTTATTGGGCGTGGATTGGCGAGCAGAAATGCAGTGGCAATGCTGACCGCCGCGACGTCCTCAAAAAACTGCGCCGTCTGATTTTCCAGTCCATGAACCTCATGCGCGAACGGGGGCGCATCATTGTCAACCCCTACATGCCCGATGCCGAGGGGCTGTACTTGGCCGGCAAGAATTACGAGCTGGGCCCGCGGCTGAAGTTCATTCCGATGGTGGACAAGGAATTTCGCAAGGAGCTGGCATGGGCCAAAGGCTCCTTTATCGAGTACGACCGCAAGTTTGAGGAGGCCAAGCGAATCTCCCTGAAGACCGGCAACAAATTTGTGCCGCCGGAGGTCGTCAACAACGACACGATCGAGACCTTCCGCAACGCGCACCACAATTTTCTTCGCCAGTCCATCCGCGATCTCTACATGCACAATCAGGTGGACGAGGCGCTGGAGTACTTCAAGGCCCTCTGCGCCGAGTATCCCGACAAGATGCACTACTATACGGGCTACGACATCCACACCAAGACGATGGATTTTAACACCTTCGCCCTGGACATGATTGACGAAGAGATGCGCACGGGCGGACGCAGCGTGACGGCCAGCATCCTCAGCGGATTTTTCTTCAAGGCCTACTATTTCATGGCGATTGGCGAGGACGACCGCAGCCGCGGCCATGTGCTGGCGGCACGACGTCTCTACGACCGCTACACGACGCGCAAGACCGACACGGAGGTGGGGCGTGTGGACCTGCCCGCCTTCAATTCCATTCACGACCAGGCCCTCAAGGACTGGCTGGTCAATGCCGACAAAATGATGCCGACATTGTCAGCACAGCTCCGGGCGCGGCTAGGCATGAAGGCGGGCGACCTGCCCAATCCGGGCCTGCCCAACATCATGAATCCGCTTCGCAAGCCCAAACCGGGCGAGAAGCCTGAATTGACACCTGGCGCGGGCAATAGCTGACGCCACCGCAGGTGGCAGGCGATTTCTTTTGGCTTGTTTGAGATGCCCGGCGTCGCCACCCTCGCCGTGCATGAACCGGGCGTGGTGCAGGGCCTTCACATCCGCCGGTCTCCTGCTCTTCGCGGTTTCCTGTCATCGCCCGTTGACCCATGTGGAATCAGGTGGGCGCGATCAGGTATTGCACTTGGGCAACGGAACGGAGCCGCAGGGGTTGGATCCGCACATCGTCACCGGCGTGCCGGAGCACAACATTCTCTCCGCGCTGCTCGAGGGGCTGGTCACCGAGGATCCGCGCACGCTTGAGGTGCGCCCCGGTGTGGCGGAGTCATGGACTCTTTCCCCGGACCGCCGCGTCTACACCTTCCGCCTGCGCCGCACGGCGCGTTGGTCCAACGGCGACGCCCTCACCGCGCACGACTTCGCGTACTCCTTCCGCCGCATCCTCAACCCCGCGTTGGGGGCACAGTACGCCTACATGCTACACGTGCTGCGCGGAGCGCGCGCCTTCAACAAAGGCAAGGCTGGGGCGGGTTGGGAGGGCGTCGGCGTGGAGGTGCTGGACGACCACACGCTGCGGCTGACGCTGGAAAATGCCACGCCCCATTTTCTGGAGCTGCTCAATCACTATTCCTTCTGGCCGGTGCATCCGGGCACGCTCGAGCGCTTTGGCGCTTTCGCCAAGCGTGGCACGCCTTGGACACGCCCCGGCAACTTTGTTGGCAACGGTGCCTTTGAGTTGCGCGAGTGGCGCGTCAATTCGCGGATCGAGGTCGCGCCCAATCCGCATTACTGGGATGCCTCCAATGTCGCCTTGAAGGGAATCTGTTTCTATCCAATTGACAGCGCCGACACCGAGGAGCGCGCTTACCGGGCCGGGTTCATCCACCGCACTCAGACGGTGCCCATTCACCGCATCGACGACCTGCGCCGGCGGCGGCCCGGCGAGATCCGGTTTGAGACCTATCTGGGAACCTACTTCTACCGGCTGAACATCACCAAGAAACCTCTGGATGATGCGCGCGTGCGTCGTGCGCTGGCGCTGGCGGTGGATCGCGCGGCGCTGGTGTCCAACATCACGCGGGGCGGCCAGCAGCCGGCGTTTCACTTTTGTCCGCCGGGCACGGGTGGCTTCACGGCTCCGTCGGGACTGAAATTCGATGTGGTCGAGGCGCGCCGCCTCATCGCCGAGTACTTGAGCGCGACGGGGCAGGCCCGCGTGCCGCCCATCGAAATTCTCTACAACACCAGCGAGAGCCACAAGGTGATTGCCGAGGCCATCCAAGGCATGTGGCGCGACCAACTTGGGCTGGATGTGAAGCTGCTCAATCAGGAATGGAAGGTCTACTTGGATTCGGTGACTCAGACCAACTACTTCACCAGCCGCGCCGGATGGATTGGCGATTACAACGATCCCAACACCTTCCTCGACATGTGGCTCACAGGCGGAGGCAACAACAACACCGGCTGGAGCAGCGCGCGATATGATGAGTTGATCCGGAAGGCGGCAGCCACCGACGACACGGCTGCACGCCTGCGGTGCTTCCACGAGGCGGAGGAAATACTGGCGCGCGAGGTGCCCGTCGTGCCGCTCTATTTCTACGTGAACGTCACCCTGCGCCATCCCACCGTGCAGGGCTGGCACCCCAATGTGCTGGATCATCATCCTTACCAGCACGTCCGCCTCCAAGCGCCCTGACACGTGCAGGCCAGCCTCGCCAGATTCATCCTCACGCGCCTTCTGCAGGCGGTGCCGGTGCTTCTCATCATCGCCACGCTCACGTTCTTCATGGTGCGGCTGGCACCCGGCGGGCCCTTCAGCGGCGAGAAGAAAATCCCCGAGGAGATCCAACGAAACATCGAGGCGCACTACGGTTTCGACAAGCCGCTGGGCGAGCAGTATCTGCGGTACATGGGCCACCTGCTACAGGGCGACCTTGGTCCGTCCTTCAAGTATGTCGGCTGGGACGTCACCGAGCTCATTGGCCAGTCCTTCCCCGTCTCGCTGCAACTGGGTGCGTTTGCGATGCTCATCGCGCTGGCGGTGGGACTGCCTGCGGGCGTCATCGCGGCGCTCCGCAAAAATACCGCGGCAGATTATATTCCGATGGGGCTGGCCATGGTCGGCATTTGCCTACCCACCTTCGTGATGGGGCCGCTGCTCATCCTGCTTTTCTCCTCCAAGTTGGGCTGGTTCTCGCCCATGGGCTGGTACTCGTGGCGCGACCTCGTGTTGCCCTCGCTCACACTGGGCCTGTACTACGCGGCGTACATCGCGCGGCTCACCCGCGGTGGCATGCTCGAGGTGCTGGGTCAGGACTACCTCCGCACAGCGCGAGCCAAGGGCGCCTCCACAACGCGCGTCGTGTTCCGCCACGCGCTGCGCGGTGCATTGCAGCCGGTGGTCGCATTTCTGGGCCCGGCGATGGCGGGGCTCATCAGCGGGTCCTTCGTCATCGAAACCATTTTCTTCATCCCCGGCCTTGGCCGCCACTTTGTGAACGCCGCGTTTAATCGCGACTACACGATGGTGATCGGCACGGTGCTTTTTTACGCCGTGCTGATTCTGGCACTGAACCTCCTTGTGGACATCGTCCAGGCGGCCCTCAACCCACGGAGCCGGCTGGAATGAGCACGCACGCCGCACCGGATGCCGGGGGCGCGTCGCTGTGGCGCGACGCGTGGCTGCGCCTGCGCGCCAACCGCATGGCCGTCGCGGGGTTTGTGCTCTTTGGCCTGATCACCTTCCTCTGTCTGGCCGGGCCGTCGATCTTCACTCAGCATGCCTTCGACCAGACGCAGCTGTCAGAACACTTTCGGGGGCCCGATAGGAACCACTGGTTTGGCACCGACGCGCTGGGACGCGACGTGTTTGTTCGCGTGCTCAAGGGCGGCCAGATTTCGCTGGCGGTCGGATTTCTCGCCACGGCGGTGAGCGTGATTCTCGGCGTCGCGTATGGCGCGTGCTCGGGCTATGCCGGTGGCAGGGTCGACATGGTCATGATGCGCGCGGTGGACATCCTCTATTCGCTGCCCTTCACCATCTTTGTGATTCTGCTGATGGTCATGTTCGGACGAAACTTCATCCTCCTCTTCGTCGCCATCGGGGCCGTGGAATGGCTCACCATGGCGCGCATCGTTCGCGGGCAGGTGCTGTCGCTCAAGCACGCGGAGTTCGTGGAGGCGGCGCGCGCGCTGGGATTTGGCGCGCCCCGCATTCTGGCGCACCACATTCTTCCCAACCTGCTCGGGCCGGTGATCATCTACGCGACGCTCACCGTCCCGGCAGTGATGCTGCTGGAAGCCGTGCTGAGCTTCCTTGGGTTGGGGGTGCAGCCGCCCATGAGTTCGTGGGGGCTGCTCATTCAAGAGGGCGCGGAGAAGATGGACATCTACCCTTGGCTGCTGCTGTTCCCCGCGCTGTTCTTTTCGGCGGCGTTATTTTCGCTCAACTTCATCGGCGACGGGCTGCGCGACGCGCTCGATCCCCGCGCGGCAAAGGACTGACCCCATGCCCCTGCTCGAAGTCGAACAACTACACACCCACTTTCACACGCGAGGGGGCGTGGTGCGCGCCGTGGATGGCATCTCGCTGCATCTCGTGCGGGGTGAAATCCTCGGACTGGTGGGCGAATCGGGTTCGGGCAAGTCCGTCTCGTGCGCATCGCTGCTGGGACTGGTTCCGCAGCCGCCCGGCCGGGTCACGGCAGGGCGCCTGCACCTCGACGGTGTCGATCTGCGCGGCCCCTTGGCGCCGCTGCTGCGCGGCAAGCGCATCGCGATGATCTTCCAAGACCCGAGGACGTCGCTCAATCCACACCAGCCCATCGTCGAGCAGGTGATCGAGCCCTTGCTCATCCACAAGATGGCGTCGCGCGCCGAGGCCGTGGAGCGCGCTGCAAGCCTGCTGGAAAAGGTGGGACTGCGCGACGTGCGAGCGCGGCTCAATGCGTACCCGCACGAATTTTCCGGCGGCATGCGCCA
>SYLI01000042.1 GCA_005809105.1 Verrucomicrobiales bacterium
CACCGGCTCGGGCAAGACCACCACGCTCTACGCGTGCCTGAAAATGCTCAACACCGAGGACACCAAAATTCTCACCGCCGAGGACCCGGTCGAATATCCCATCGATGGCATCGTGCAGGTGCAGATCAGCGAGTCGATGGGCATGACCTTTGCCAAGGCGCTCAAGTCCTTCCTGCGTCAGGATCCGGACATCATCCTGGTGGGCGAGATGCGCGATTTGGAGACGGCCAAGATTGGCATCGAGGCGTCGCTCACGGGCCATCTGGTGGTGAGCACGCTGCACACCAACAGCGCGCCCGAGGCCATCACGCGACTGGGCGACATGGGGGTCGAACCCTTTCTCATCGCCTCCTCGGTGAACGGGGTGCTGGCCCAGCGGCTCGTCAAAACCATCTGCCAGAATTCCAAGTGCAAGACATCCACCGACATGACCCGCGACCAGATCCGCATGCTGGACCTCAAGCCCGACGAGGTGCGGGGGCCCATCCATTTCGGCACCGGCTGCGATCGTTGTAACCAGACGGGCTACAAGGGCCGTCGTGGCATCTATGAAATGCTGGTGATGAGCGACGAGGTGCGCGAACTCATCAGTCAGCGGGCGCCGGGAATTGTACTGCGCGACAAGGCCATGGAGCACGGAATGCAGACCTTGCGCATGGATGGTCTGAACCTTATGTTTAGCGGCGTGACGACCTTTGAGGAAGTCATGAAGTACACCTAGCCACTCTTATGCCGCTCTTCAATTACGTCGCCCTCGACAAGACGGGCAAGGAGAAGCAGGGCACCCTGGAGGTGGGCAACCAGAAGGAGGCCATCAACCGCATCAAGGAGATGGGCTTTCACCCCACGAGCGTCACCGAGGTGAAGGCGGAGGGTGAGGCACCGGTCAAGGGCGCCAAGAAGGGAGCCCCGGGGAAGGGAAAAAAGAAGGAGCCCTTTTCGTTTGCGTTCGGTTCGATCGGAACCAAGGACTTGTGCACCTTCACACGCCAGCTTGCCACGCTGGTGGACGCGGGTCTGCCCCTGCTGCGCGGCATGCAGGTGCTCTCCAAGCAGCAGAAGAACCCCGTGCTCAAGAAGTGTATTGCTGAAATCTCCGCCACGGTGGAGGGCGGGGCGACCTTTTCGGAGGCGCTGGCCAAGCAGCCCAAGACCTTCGACAAGCTTTACGTCAACATGGTGAAGGCGGGCGAGCTGGGCGGTGTGCTGGAAGTGACGCTCAACCGTCTGGCGGAGTTCATGGAGAAGGCCGAAAAGATCAAGGGCAAGGTCAAGGCGGCGATGTTCTATCCCGTGGCGGTGATGGTGGTGGCGTGCGTCATCGTGTACGTGCTCATGGTGTACGTCATCCCGAAGTTCAAAATGATTTTCAGCGACATGTTGGGCAAGGGCGAGTCGCTGCCGGAGTTCACGCAGCTTGTGATGGCCATCAGCGACACCATCGCCAACAACGCCGGGACGGTGGTGGGCGGCGTGGTCGCGTTCTTCATCGCCTTCAAGCTCATCGTGGCCAAGACCAAGTGGGGCCGGTGGGGCTGGGACAAGCTTCAATTGATGATGCCTGCGCTGGGGCCGATCATCAGCAAGGTGGCCATCTCACGTTTCACGCGCACCTTGGGCACGTTGATTTCGTCTGGCGTGCCCATCCTGCAGGCGCTCAACATCACCAAGGAAACCTGCGGCAATGTCATCATCAGCCACGCCATTGACGGCGTGTACACCGCCGTCAAGGAAGGCGAGACCATCACCAAGCCGCTCGAGGCCTGCGGCGTGTTCCCGCCCATGGTGATTAGCATGGTGGACGTGGGCGAGCAAACCGGCGCGTTGCCGGAAATGCTCATCCGCATCGCCGGCACCTACGATGAAGAGGTCGACAATGCCGTGGGCGCGCTCACCTCGCTGATCGAGCCCATCATGATTGTGTTTCTTGCTGTCATCGTCGGCAGCATCGTCATCGCGATGTTCATGCCGCTCATCAAGCTCATGGACAAACTGGGTCAGTAGGACGCCCCATCCTTGATTGCGGTCATCCTGCGCGGGCGGCCAATAACTTTTAAGGCAGCCCCCTTGCCAATGCGGGATCGCAGGTGTAAATACAAAGTAGTGACGGTGGATGGCCAATTGATTTACATCCTGTGACATGGACTTCGATTGGGTAAGCCACCAGAAAAAGCCTGAAGGCTCTTTGAGCCAGAGAGATGTGGAAGAATCCTTTGATGACCCTTTTGTAGTCAGGCTCCTGCCTGATGCGCAGCGGTTTGCCGACCAAGCCCGCTATTTCAACTTGGGCCGGACCGCAGGCGGCCAGGGAATCTTCACGGTGTACCGAACCAACGGCAAACAGGTTCAGGTCATCTTTGCGCGGCCCTTCGAGCCGGAGGAGCGATTCTTCTACGAACGGCAGCAGGCCAAACTGCTGAACCAAGGATGACGACGGACATCATCACCGACTGGGAGAGGGTGCCGGTATTCGCCGACGATGAGGCCGAGCTGGCCTATTGGCGCAAGGCCCGGCCCGATGTGCGGCTCATGGAGGCATCCGTGGCGAGCGGCGCCGAGGGTGGAGAATCAGTCACCATCACCCTGCGCATGGATCCGCGCATGCTCTCGCGCATCAAGCGCATGGCGCGGTCACGATTTCTCAATTACCAGAGCATGATTAAACAGTGGCTCTCCGAACGCATGGAAACCGAACAGCGCCGGAGCCAAAATGGAAAGCATGACTAAGCACCCCCATCCTTCGTTGCCTTCAATGCGCCCCGCGAAGCTTCGCCAAGCCGCGTTCACTTTGCTGGAAGTGCTGGCTGTGGTGGGCATCATCATTCTGCTTAGCGCCCTCATTTTCCGCGGGTACACCTCCGCCATGGGCAAGCGCGACGAAAAGAAGGTGGAGGCAGAGTTGAAGGCCATCGAGATCGCCATCGAGTACTACTTTACCGACTACAACTACTATCCCCCCGACAGTTTTGACCAGACCACTGGCAACTTCGACGCCTCGGCCAACGGCCTCTACGACAGCCTGAGCCAGAACAAGTCGCCCGGAAAACGCAATTACATCAAGGGCATGGATCCGCGCACGGATGGCAAAGGCAACCTCGTGTCGCCGGTTGCCAGACCGGCGGAAGGCGCGGCCGACGCGGGCGTCAATCTTTGGAACTACAACTCGCACAAACCCGATCACAATCCCGGCAAGTACGACCTCTGGACGGTGTACCGGCGTGGGAGCGATGAGACCACGAAGGGAAACTGGAAATGAGCAACGCACGACACTTCTTTAAAAACCCGGCGGGCCAACGCGCTGCATTCACCTTAGTCGAGATGCTGGTGGTGTTGGCCATCATCGGCATTCTGGTGGGAATCCTTCTCCCCGTGATTGCCCGCTCGAAGGTTCGCGCCAAGGCGGGATTGGCCAAGGTGGACTGCGCCGCGATCGCCACGGCCTTCACCCAGTACCACACCGACTACAACCATTTCCCCGTCGCCAAGGGCCAGACTGCCAACTCCGGTGGCGATGTGACTTACAATCCTCCCGGGGGTCTTGGTGGAGGACCTTCAAATAGTGATGCGATGATCATCTTGAGCGCGCTGGAGGAATTGGGCGGGAGCAAGCCCAATCCGGGCCACTCACGCAACATCAGCAAGCGTCGCTATCTCGATTCCAAGATGACCGACAGCGTGGAAAAACCCGGCATGGGCCCCGATGGTGTGTTCCGCGATCCCTTTGGCAATCCCTTCGTCATCACGGTGGATCTGGACGGGGATGGCCAATGCCTGGACTTGCTTTATGGCAACCCTCAAGTCTCCGGCCCCGATGGAGCCGACATCGGTCAAAATGGGCTTATTAAAAAGATGTTCGGACCGGGGCCTGGCTACGTATTGCCCAAGGATGTGATGGTTTGGTCGCCGGGCCCGGACAAGGAGATTGGCTCGTGCCCCGCCAAGCAGGGCGAAAATCTGGACAACATTTTGGGTTGGCAGTAACTGCGCCAGTGCCAGTCGTGTCATGAATCCCACCGCGCAATCCCGATCCGCCCGGCAGGCGTTCACGCTCATCGAGATGCTGGCGGTGGTGGCGCTCATCGGAGTGATGCTGGGTATCATGCTGCCGGCGTTGCGCGGCATGCGCCGTGGCAAGCTCGACCAGATGGCCAATTCGCAACTGATGGCCGACCTCAACACCGCGCGCCATATGGCGATCAGCGGCGCGTCCGCCGTGTATGTGGTGTTCTTTCCCAAGCTCTCTGACTTCCACGCCGAGTTGCAGGCCAAAGGCGTGGTGGACTTGGATGCGGTGCGCACCCACCTGCAGTCCAGCCGGGCGGCAAATGACTTGGTGGGCGGCCAGCTTGCCGCCTATGCCCTTTACACCGAGGGCACGGCCGGCGACCAGCCGGTGTACGCACCCGGTGTCATCAACAAACGCTACTTGAGCGAGTGGAAGTCCCTGCCCGATGGTGCTTTTTTCACCACCAACACCCTCGATAAGATTCGATCGATGAATGATCTGGTGGAGAAGGGATCCCCTTGGACTTATGACGAGACCGGGAATTTCTTTCCGGCACCGCGCCCGCGCGGATTGGAAAACAATTTTGCTGGTGACTTGAAGCTGGCGCTGCCCTACATCGGATTTGGGCCCCGAGGCCAGCTGGTGGGAGTGCCCTCGGGCATGTTGTACTGGGCCGGCGCGCGCTGGGATACGGCCTATCGCAATGGGTACTTTTCGGTGGAGATCGCGATGGGCAGCCGCTTTGCGCCGGCGAAGGATCCTGCGGGCAACAACACGCTCGACGATGTGGATGAAAAAGAGGAGCAACTGCTCCACTCGCGCTACAACCGGGTTCGCATCAATCTGCTCACAGGCCGTTCCGAATCCAACCTTTGTGATGTATACTGGAACAAGGGGGAGTCGCAAGTGGGGCAGAAAGTGATGGAACCCAACGCCGTGTATGTCCTCAATCAGATGAAGGCTTTGCATGGATTGCAGACCAGCCACTGGCCGGACTTTAACCAGCCCATGCCCTGCATGCTCCGGGATGTGAGTGTGGAGAAGGCGCGCCTCTTTGAGAATCTCCTGCTTGCCGAGTTGCGCAAGTTGGGGAGTGTGAGTGCCGAAGCATTGATGGCCGAGCTGCGCTACGAATGAATGCCAGACTGAAAGTCCAAAGGGGGCGCGCCGCTTTCACCATGGGCGAGGTGGCCATCGCGCTGGCTGTTGTGGCGTTCGGGCTGGTTGCGGTGCTGGGCGTGCTGCCGGTGGGCCTTAACGTCCAGCGTGATAATCGCGAGGACACCCTCATCAAGAACGACGGCGAATACTGGATGCACGCCCTGCGCGGCGGCCGTCTGGCGTTGGACTCGCTCAATCACGTCGAGTGGATGGAGATTCACACGCCGGACACTAAGCTCTACCGCGCCGAGTTCGCCGCGCTGCAATTTGACGGCCATCCCGCCGATTCGGCGTTGTGGCCGGTTTTCCATGACGCCGCCGGCAATGCCCAGCTGCCGCCCGCCAGCTATCGCGGCTCACTCAAGCAGTCCACCTGGCGTGGCGATGTGATTGGCTGGCTTTCGACCCCCGACTCCATGGCCGTGCGGAAGATTGCGAAAGTCCGCCCCATGGGCAGCACGGTGCTGCAGCGCAAGTTTGGCGAGAAGACCGTGGGGCGGGATGGCCGCGTGATGTACCGCAATGAAGGCGGCGATCAGACCTTCTCCTATCTGCTTGAATCCAGCGTGGTCGAACGGGCACCGTCCTTTTGGGAGGTCAAACTCACGATGCGCTGGCCCATTCTCGAGGAGGGGGCGACGGCCGATACGGTGAAGACCGGGCCGGGCAGGCGCACCTTTGTCAGCTACATCCATGCGCCGCTGGAGAAGGCGCAGGCGCGCTGGGGTCTGAAACAGGATGAACGGTCGGTGTACGACACGCTGATCGCCGACACGCCGCTCACCGTGGAACAGATCACCCAGTTCCTCATCGATACCAAGGTGGCCACGGCAAACCGGCAGCAGTGGGACGCGGGCGGCGTGTCGGCCCTGCTGCAGGGCATGGCCAACGCGCGCGTGGTTCGAAGCGACAGCGCCAACAGGCTGTGGCTGCCCCAGGCGCTCTACGATTCGTTTGGGATGTACAGCTTGCGCTCGCCCGCGGGATACAGCGGCGTGGCGGATGCGTCCGGGGCGTTTGCCGAATTCGCAGCGCCAGCCCAGGGGTATTTTTCTGAAAGCTATTTCTTCCGGCCGCCCATCGCAGCACCATGACCTCCCGCACCCCATCGCCCCGCGCCGCCCGATGCTCGCGCGGCTTCACGCTGGTCGAACTCATGGCGGCGGTGTTCATCTCCATCCTCGTCATTGGCACGCTCTATCACGTGTTCAACCGGGTGCAGGTGGTTTTTCGCATTGGCAACAATCAGGCGCAGGTGCTCGAGCGCGGGCGCGCGCTGATGGACATGATGGTGCGCGATCTGGAGACGATGGCCCCTTCGGGTAATCCTGAGGTGGAAAACCTGAGTGTGCGCGATTTCGGAGTGGAGTTTTGGCAGGCCGGCATGCCCTTCCTCAAGGGCAACGCCGTCTTCCACACCCTGGATCGTGCCTACTATCTCTGCCAGCAAACCCACACGTCGGGGCCGACCAGCGCGCCGGGCAACGCGCAATATTGGACCCTCATTGGCCCGGCCAGCTACACCACGATTTTGGAGAATGAGAAACTCATGAGCGGTGACTTCTTCTTTGTCGGCAGGGATCGCGACTGGCACACCTACGGATACGGCCTCTACTCGCGTGACGCAGCACGCACGCCCAATCCCATGGTGGGCGCACTCTACCGATGCCACGAGTCTTCGGCGCAGACCAATCTGCTGTCCGTCATGGCCAGCTACCGGTCGCGCGCCTACGGAGCGCATTACCAGAAAATTGCCGACGGCGTGGTGCACCTGCGGATGAGGGCCATTTCCGCGTACGACATCGGCAAGGCCTTGTGGCACGAACCGGTGCTTCGTGGCGACCGGGTGCCGCTCTTCGTGGAACTGGAACTGGCGCTGGTGGAGGATTCGCTGGCGAGGGAAATCCAGGCGAAGGGTGAGGAATTCACCGGCACCGATGCCGACCGTTATCAGGAGCAGCTCAAACTGCTCATGGGCGGCACCGAGCGCATCCATTTCTTCCGGCAGCTGGTGCCCATTCGCAACCGGTATTTTCGGTGATGCACCAAGGAGGATCCATGAAAACAACAACACAGCGCGGGGCGGTGCTGGTGGTGGCCCTCATCATGCTGGCACTGGTCACCTTCATCGTGATCGCCTATCTCTCCTTCTCTCAGCGCGAGCGCACCTCCATCAACATGAGCGTCATCCAGGCCGAGACGCGACTCGTCCTTGAGACCGGCACGGCCCGGGCGCAGGCGCTGGCGGCCGACCAGGTTTCGATGAACGCAAATTACCAGTTGATGGTGTCGCAGGCGGGCCCGGCAGAGGCGCCCGTCTTCTTCGATGAGGACAAGGATGGCAGGTTGGATCCGGTGGGCCGGCACTTCCTGAATCTTAATCGGGATTTGGACGCGCGCGGTAACGCGGTGTTCCAGCCTACCGCCTTGAGTCAGGTGGGCGATCCCCAGTGGGTGGGGGTGCTGGAGGATCCCGGAGCGCCGCATGGACCTGACAACCGTTTCATCGGGCGGTTCGCCTTCATGATCGTGCCCGCCAGCAAGACGCTGGATGTGAACTACGTTTACAACAACGCCAAGAATCCCGGCCACCTGAAGAACGCCATTGGCGATTCAGGCTATGCGCGGGGCAGCGGCTCGTCGCGGCAGCACCTCAACCTGGCGGCCGCCTTGGGCGCGATCCACCCGGTGTGGGACTTCCGCTACGAACAGGACTGGACGCGGCCTTCGGGCGGGCTGGCGTTTCGCGATGCGGGGAAAATCTTCCGCCACGCGCAAACCGTGAACGCGCTGTTTGATCCGGGTGACTTTCTAAGCCCGCTGGTCATCAACTCCACTCCCGATGCCACGTACAAGGATTTCAACGACCGACTCCAGCTGGCCGGAGGCGCGGCCTTCTACGAGCTGGCCGGCGCCTTGAGCATCCAGGCACACCGGGAGCCGCTGCGCAAATTGAACCTCAATCATTTCAAAAACCCGCGCGCACCCATCACCATCAACAATGCGGGCCAAATTCTCTGTCCGCGGCCACACGGGTTGACCAACGGCGCGCGTGTCACGCTCTATGGAGACACGGCGCTCATGCCCGCGGTGCTGGTGCCCAACGCGCCCAACGGGCGGCTGCTCTCGGTCTATGACGATGTCTTCGTGCGGTTTGCCGGCACGCAAGGGGCGAACGACCTGGTGGCATTGCACTGGGACTATAACGGAACGGCCACTGGCGCGGCGCAATTCGGGGTGCCAGTGAGCTTTGGCCGCGACAGCCGCGGCAACCTGCGGGTGGCCGACGCCGCATTCTGGTTTCCCAGGACGCGATATGCACGCAACGATCTTGCGTACGGCATCCGGAAGAATGGCCAGCAGGCTTTGTTTGTGGCCGTCCGTGACCACGAGTCTGCCGGCGTATTTGAATCCGACCGCGATCAGGGCCTTTGGACCGAGGCCCTGGGAGGTGTGCAGTCGGCGATGTCCACCGGCGCATTCTACCTGGATCGACGCCGGGCCATGTTTGAGAATGTCGCGGCGGCGTTGTTGCGTCGAGGGATCGCCAATGGCCAATCGTTCGTCCAAACCACCGACCGCAATGACATGGTCTCCTTCGCCATCCCTCTGGATCAGGCAGGCTACACCCCGGAGGTTCAGCGTCTGCTGCAGTTGGCCGCGAATATTTGTGATGTCTATTCACCGGGCCAGTTCCCTTCCGTATTTCGACCGCTATTGGAGCCGGGAAATAACGCGACGCTGATCCGCCGCTTCGCCCACGAACCCCACCGGTCATTCCTGGCGCAGCAGCCGCGCTTTGACTTGCCGGAAGACCAGGCGAAGTTCGCCCAGGACAATCAGATGGAGATGCAGCGGCGTCAGGCGAGCCCGGACTTGCCCCCGTATTTCCCGCGGGTGGGCTCGATCGAGGTGGATGGCTCCCGTGCCGCCGTGCCGCTTCTGATCGGCGCAAAGCAGGCATGGCCCAGCGCCAAGGGCCGCCAGCGGGTGCTCTCGCCGGCCATCAATGAAGTCGTGGCGCACACCAGCATGCAGTATGACAACACCGGCCAGCAGATCAGCCCGTGGTTGAGGATTGCGGTTGAAACCAAGCGGTTTGACGACAGCACCGACGCGCTGACGCTGGATGTGAAAGTGCGAAACGAGGGCAACCTCACCTACCAGTATCATCACGGCACACCGCTGGCCCAGTCGCGCTACGACCGGCGCTCCTACACCTTCAGCACGAATTCCCAGCACACGGTTCCAAGTGGTTTCTCCGTCGCCTCCATTGACGGGCCACTGCGTTCCACCCTGCCTGTGCAGGCTCCCATCGTGTTCACCACGCGACCGGCGGAAGGGCGAGCCTTCGAACGCTGGCCGTGGGAAATCGCTGCCACGATGAACCGGGTGGAATGCGAACTCTCCACAGCGGAGGA
Organism: Verrucomicrobiales bacterium; assembly: GCA_005809105.1. GTDB lineage: Bacteria > Verrucomicrobiota > Verrucomicrobiia > Limisphaerales > UBA1100 > SYLI01. Next base: position 9,589 of record SYLI01000042.1, read on the forward strand.
TCCCAAGGATGGAAAGAGGGCCCTGCTGGTGGACCATGCGGACCTGCAGCCGCGTCATTTGGTGTACGCCGAAGAGATCCCTGATTGGACATCCCCGTGGGGTTACAAGACGGGCGATGAGGTCATCCGGGTTCATAATGACAGCCGCTACACCGACACCGGTGGCACGTTTCTCACCACCAACCGCTATGTGGCGCGGGTGGATCATCGAAGCGACCCCAAGGACTTTGACTTCCGAAAACCTGGATTCCATGAGGGACGGCCCGCCGACCTTGAGACCATGGATCCCAAACTCTGGAAGTCCGAGATTTGGGAACCCAAGGAAATGTATCGAAAGGGAGAAGTTTACAAGGTCACTTCCGGGATCGGGCCGGCCCGCAAACACGAGTATGTGATTGCCGAGCGGGATCACTTTGCCGCGACGGTGCCCCCCAATGGCACCACCGCCGACGCCCTGAAGCGGGATCTGAACGCCGGCAACATCAGTGCCTTCGCCGGAGAACTGCGTGAGATTGCCTGGCAGGCGAATGACCCGCTCATGAACAGCCGGGAAAGCGACCTGACGCACTACTATAATAACGCGATCACGACGAACAACTGGCGGAACATCCGCTACTCGAGCAAGGCCAGCACGGCTTCGCTGGGCCTGGGGCGCAGTCTTGGCTCGCAAAACTTCTGTTACCAGCCTTGGAGTCGCAGCGCCAATCCGCCCGAGAGTTTCACCCTCAAGGACGCGGGAGTGGAGAGCGAGTCGAACTGGGAGTTTCCCTCAGGCGGCTTGGGCAACATCGGCGAGCTGGGCCTGTTGCATCGGGGGACGCCCTGGCAGAGCCTCAACCTCAAGGCGCTTGACCCCGCCCTCACGCCCGAGCAATGGCGCAATTGGGTGGCGCCGGGAACCTCCTTTGCAACTCCTGCGGCACCGCCGGGCACGCTCACCTGGGATCAGATGTTTCCCAATGCGGATTGGCCGCTCACCGAAGTGTTCGCCGTTACGGACAAGATGGACGATCTTCGCGGATTGCTCTCGGTGAATCAGGCCAGTCGGCCGGCATGGGCCGCGGCATTGGCAGGCGTAGCCCTGACGCACGACAACACGCGCAGTGTCGCTCCCAACGATGGCAAACTGGGCGAAGTGGTGACCGGCATCAACGTCTACCGCGACAAGCCCGATCGCTACAAGCCCTACCCCGACAAGACGCCGGGTGCCGAGCCTTTTCGCGAAGTGTGGGAAATCCTTGCCGCGCCCGAACTCACCGTTGCCTCGCCTTATGCGCCCACAGGCGCCGCCGCCACCGACTGGGATTATGAGGCCATTCCCCGGCAGACCCTCTCGCTCCTGCGCGTGGAGAGCGACCACCGCTTCATCGCCTACGTGTTCAGCCAGGCCCTGCGCCCGGCGCAAGGCAGCGTGCGTCCCGGACAAACGCCCTCCAATTATCAAGTCGTAGGCGAAGGAGCGTCGCGGTGCATCTTCAGAGTTGACCCCGACCCATCACCGAGAATGGCTGGCAAGCCGCACCCGGTTTCGGTCGCCGTGGAGAACTGGACGCCCATCACCGTGCGCTAGGACTTTCTGACTGGCGCGCTTGGAATCCTGCGTGCAGGCGGGTAGATTTCCCTTTCATATTCATGGCGGAAAACTGCATTCGCATCGGCGGCGCGCGCGAGCACAACCTCAAGAACCTCACGCTGGAAATCCCGAGGAACCGGCTGGTGGTGATCACGGGCATGAGCGGGTCGGGGAAGTCCTCGCTCGCCTTCGACACGATCGACGCCGAGGGCCAGCGGCGGTATGTTGAATCGCTCTCGGCGTACGCCCGGCAATTCCTCGATCAGATGCAGAAGCCCGAGATGGACTACATCGAGGGGCTTTCGCCCACCATCGCCATCGAGCAGCGCAGCGCAGGTGCCAGCCCGCGTTCCATCATCGCCACCACCACCGAGATCTACGACTACCTTCGCCTGCTCTTTGCGCACATCGGTCAGGCGCATTGTCCGACCACGGGTGCGCCCATGTCGCAGCAGACCCCCACGGAGATTGCCGACCGCCTCCTCTGCCTGCCGGCCAAGTCCCAGGTGATGCTGCTCGCACCCGTGGTGCAGCATCAGAAGGGCGAATTCCGCGATGTGGTGGAGCGCATGGCGCGGGAGGGATTTGTGCGCGCGCGCGTGGATGGCCGGATGGTCGAGCTGGAGAGCAACCTGCGGGTGAAGCTCGATCCCAAAAAGAAACACTGCATTGACGTGGTGGTGGATCGGCTGGTGATGGGCGAGGGGGTGCGTGCGCGGCTGGGCGAATCCGTGGAGACGGCGCTCAAATGGGGCGAAGGCCGGTTGCTGGCGTTGCACCGCGCCGCAGGCGCGGCGGCCGACGCACCCTGGGAGGAAACACTGCACTCCACCGGAATGTTCAGTGCGGCCACGGGCCAGAGTTACGATCCGCCTACGCCGAAGCATTTTTCCTTCAACAGCCCCTTCGGCGCCTGTCCCGTGTGCCACGGTCTGGGGCAGAAGCTGGTGTTCGACGAGGACCTCATCGTGCCGGTGCCGGACAAGTCGCTGGAGGAGGGCGCGATTGCCCCCTGGCAGCGCGGCGGGCGTCGGATGATCATCTATTGCAAGATGGTGATTCGCGCCGTGGCCGCCCACTTCAAGCAACCTCTCGACAAACCTTTTTGTGAATTGCCCGAGGACTTCCGCCGGCTGCTGCTCCACGGCTCTGGCGGGGTGGAAGTGGCGTTCAACTTCTGGCGCGCAGGAAAGCCGGCGCGCACGCAGCGCCCCTTCGAAGGCGTCATCCCCTATCTGGAACGGCTTTTCAAGGACACGGAGAGCGAGTTCACACGGAACCGGATCAAAACCTACATGAGCTCGCAGCCGTGCGACGGCTGCGAAGGCCGCCGGCTCAAACGCGAAATTCTGGCCGTGACGCTGGGTGCAGTTCCATCGGCCAATGGTACGGCGGCCGTGGTGTCCCGGGGCGAGGGGCGAAAGTCCAAGGCGACGACTATTCCCGGCCACTCCATCATGGATCTTTGTGCGCTCACCGTCAGCGACGCGTTCGAGTTCGTCAATGGCCTGCCACTCACGCCGTACCAACAGCAGGTGGCCGCCGAGGTCTTGAAGGAAATTCGCCAGCGACTGGGCTTTCTCAAAAATGTGGGACTGGGCTACCTCTCGTTGGATCGGGAGAGCGGCACGCTCAGCGGCGGGGAGGCGCAGCGGATTCGTCTCGCCACCCAAATCGGCGCGGGCCTGGTGGGAGTGACCTACATTTTGGATGAACCGAGCATCGGTCTGCATCAGCGCGACAACGAGCGGCTGCTGGCCACGCTCAAGGGGCTGCGCGACATCGGCAACTCGGTGTTGGTGGTGGAACATGATGAGGACACCATCCGCGCGGCGGATCATGTCATCGATCTGGGCCCGGGCGCGGGCGTCCATGGGGGCGAACTGGTGGCGTGCGGCACGGTCGCCGACATCGCGGCTCATGAACGCTCGCTGACGGGCAAGTACCTTCGAGGCGAATACGCCATCCCGGTGCCGCGGGCACGTGTGGGCGCGGATCCGGAGAAAGGCTGGCTGGTGATTCGCGGCGCAAGCGAGAACAACTTGAAGAACATTGACGCGCGCCTGCCCCTGGGTTCGCTGACCTGCGTCACCGGCGTGAGCGGTTCGGGCAAGAGCACGCTGGTGGACGACGTGCTGCGCAAGGCCTTGTTCCGAAAGTGGCATGGCTCCAAGGATCGCCCTGGAAAACACCGCGCCATCGAAGGCATCCGAAACCTCGACAAGGTCATTGTCATTGACCAGTCGCCCATATCCAAAAAATGTACCCCGCTCGCACAATAGCACGCCCCCAGTTCCCGCTTGGCGAGTCTTCTCGACCACGTACTTCATGTCACCAGGAGCCATGAACTGACCCTTCTTGACGTTCAGCGGCTTGTTGGTCGACGCGCAAGCGACCAGCAAATCGGTTTGCCGCGCCAAGAACGCCGGAATCTGTAACAGATCGCAGACCTGGGCAACCACGGCCGCTTGCTCTGGCAAGTGAACATCGGTC
>SYLI01000043.1 GCA_005809105.1 Verrucomicrobiales bacterium
CGCGTGCTGCAAGAGCGCGAGTTTGAGCGCGTCGGCGGCAACCGCACCGTCAAGGTGGATGTGCGCGTCATTGCCGCCACCAATCGCAAGCTCGAGGAGTGCGTTGAGAAAAACCAGTTCCGCCAGGATCTGTACTTCCGCCTCAACGTCGTGCCCATCCACGTGCCCCCGCTCTGCGAGCGCGCGGCCGACATCCCGCTGCTGGCCGAGGCCTTCACCGCGCGATTCATCCGCAAGCACGGCGTGGGCGCGCGCGGTCTCTCCGCCCAAAGCCAGGCCGCGCTGATGGCCCATCGCTGGCCGGGCAACATCCGCGAATTGCAGAATGTCATCGAGCGCGCCGTGATTCTCTGTGGCGACGAAGGCCTGATTGAACCCGACCTCCTTGGCCTGCCACCTGCGCCTGCGACATCATTGCGCACCGCAGGTGTGTCCACCGCAGGTGTATCCACCGCAGGTGTGTCCACCGCAGGTGTGCCTGCGGCGAGCAACACCAACGGGTCGGGTGGCACCTTGGCGCAGGTGGAGAAGGCGCACATTCTGGCTGTGCTGCGTGGGCAAGATTATAACCGCACGCAGACGGCCAAGGCGCTGGACATCAACATCCGCACCCTGCGCAACAAGCTCAACGAATATCAGGCGCAAGGCGAAGAGATTGGCCGCGACTAAGCTTCGGGGCTGCGCCCTTTTTTGAGCTTCGCTTTTTTATAAGAAAAGGAAAAGGCGGCCCGTGAAGGCCGCCTTGAATTTTTCCTCTGCCTGTTTGCTGATCTGCTATTGCGCGAGCAGGCGGAGTGCCGACTGCGGCAGAATGTTGGACTGCGCCAGCATCGCCGTGCCGCTTTGCACCAGGATCTGCTGCTTGGCGTACTCGGCCGACTCGGTGGCCACATCCACGTCCATGACGCGGCTGTTGGCGGCCGAGAGGTTCTCGCCGTACACCGCCAACTGGCTGTCCACCATGGACAGACGCGAGATGTTGGCGCCCACATAGGCTCGCGAGCCCGCCAGGTTATTGATGAGCGTGCTCACCCGGCTCACGTACGTGGAGGCGTTGGTCTTGGCCAAGTCCGACGTCAACGCATTGGTGTCGGTCGAATTGGCGATGGCGTTGGTGATGGTCGTCAAGTCCGCGCCCTTGAGCTGAAAGGTGGTGGCGTCACTCGAATCGGTCACCGTAATGCCCGCGCCGCGGTTGTTCACGTAGCTCTGCACGTCGGCCACCATCTTCTTGTAGCCCTCGATCAGGCTGTCAGACAAGGCGCTCGCGTTACCCACATGGATTTCATGATTGGGAGCAAGGCTTGTGGTGTAGGTATCGGTGTGTGCCCTCACGCCCGACCACGTGGTGCCCGTGCGGGACGACCAGAAGTCGTACACATCGCCCCAAGTCTTTGTGGTATCAGTTCCATACTGCACCTTGGTTGTGTCGGTACCACGTTCTTTCTGGTACCATTCCCGGGCCATCTCGGCCATATCTTCGCGCAGATCTTGCAAGAGGTCATATTCGCCACTCCGGGTGAGGACGCCCGCCACGACAGCCGTGGTCACGTCCACCTTGCTCGTCATGGCTGCACTCGTGTACAATTCAAACGTGTTAGCATCCAGTTTCTTTACATAATATGTGGTACCTACGGACGGGCCAGCCCCTGAGGTTTGAGAGGTATAGGTCACTTTTTCGCCCGTGGTCATGCCATGAGCACTGGCGGTAAAGACATCATCAGTAGCGGCCGTACTCGTGACGGTGGTGCCCGCATTGGCAATTCTCGCCGGATCGGCCACCCACGCCGTGTTCGTGGTTGTCACCGCGTCATACTGGGTCTTGATGAGCGCGTCGAGGGTGCCCAATTCAACATCCGCCAGCGTGGTGGCCGAAAAAAGGCCGATGCTGTTGAACGACTTGCTGGAGCTTGCGGTGATGAAGGACTTGAGTTCGGCGAATTCCTTCTGGTAGTTGGCCACGTCGGAATCAGCCTTGGTCTGGTCGGCCGCCAGGGTGGCCAGCTCGCTCATGCGGCGCAGAGCCGAGTCCACCTTGCTCATGTAGCCGTCCTGGGTGGAGCTGAAGGCGATGGCGTTGCCCACGTTGGCACGCGCGCCGCCGATGCGCTTCAATTCTGCCGAGAACTTCATGCCGACCGCCAGACCGGCCGCGTCATCGTCAGGAGAGACAATGCGCGAGCCAGATGAAAGTTTGGCCAGCGATTTGGAGAGGTTCTGTGTGGACGCCGAGAGCACCCGCGAGGCGAATGCCGAGGGCACGTTTGTGTTGATAACCATAAGACAATTCTTTTGCCGATTAGCCGCCGGACATCCTTGCCCGTCGGGGGCGTTGGCTACGGGTGCCCAGACCCGCGCGGATTTTCTATGGCTCCGCGAAGCCCTGTTGTGTTGACTGTAACTTGCCCTTCCTATCGGCGGGGGCGGGGGGCACTTGAGAGGAATCTTTGGGGGGAGCGGCGAAGGTGCCAGGGAAGGATCTGCAGGGGGGTGCCCTCATGCAGAGAAGGGGGCGCTTAACGCGCCCCCTTCCTGTGTTGGTGCAATATTTCCAATCGCTTCTAGCGAACTATCACTTGCCGAAGTTATTGGAGCAGCTTCAGGGCCGCCTGTGGCAGCAGGTTGGCCTGCGCCAGCATGGCCGTGCCGCTCTGCACCAGGATCTGTTGCTTGGCAAACTCGGAGGTTTCCGTCGCCACGTCCACGTCCTCGATGCGGCTGTTGGCGGCAGCGAGGTTCTCGCTGTAGACCGCGAGCTGGTTGTCCACCATGCCCAAGCGCGACATGTTCGCACCCACATAGGCTCGCGAACCCGCCAGCGAGTTGATGAGCGTGTTGAGCTTGAGCGAATAGTCGGAGCCGTTGGTCTTGGTCAGGTCATCGGTGATGGCGTTGGTGTCCGTGTTGGAGACGCCCTTGGTGCCGATGGCGCTGGTGATGAAGGCCACGTCCGCACCCTTGAGCTGGTAGGTGGAGGCGTCGCTCGAATCGGTCACGGTGATGCCCGCGCCCTGGTTCGTCACGTAGTTCTGGATGTCGGCCACCATCTTCTTGTAGGCCTCGATCAGGCCATCAGACAGCACGGCGGCGTTGCCCACATGCAGCTCATGGCTGGTGAACTTGTTGGTAGCAGGCAAAGCCCCGGTGGCGTGCGTGAACGCATCACTGTGTGCGCGCACTCCCGTCCAGGTGTTGCCGATCTTGCCCTGCCAGTAGTCGTACACGTCTTCCCAAGTCTGCGCGCCAGCGTAGTCCGTTTCGGATGTGGAGCTGGTGGCGTACTGCTGCCACTCCCTAGCCATATCGGCGACTCCGGTCCGCAGACTCTTGAGGAGCGAGTAGTCGCCCTGCTTGTGGAGGGTGATGGCAGTCTCAGCGGAAGTACCGGCCGCCGCACTGGTCAAGGCTGCATCGGTGTGGAGCGTGAACGTGTTCGCCCCAGTCATCTTGACATAGTACGTGGTGGCCGTGTTCAAGGTCGACGCGCCGGCGATGGTGACGGTGACAGACTCGCCATGCTCCAGCCCGCTCGAAGCCTTGGTCAAGACCCCCGAGCCATCGGAAGCAACGGCCGTGAGGTCGGCCGAGTTGGCGACGATGGCCGGATTAGCCACCCAGTTCGTGTTCGCCGTCACCAACGCGGTGTACTGGGTGCTGATGCGTGCGTCGGCCGAGTCAAGAGTGTCGGCGTCAGCGTTCAAGTCCTTGTCCGCCAGCGTGGTGGCCGAGAAGAGGCCGGTGCCGTTGAACGTCTTGCCGGAGGTGCGGCTGATGAACTCCTTGAGTTCGTTGAACTCCTTTTCGTACTGCGCCACGTCGGTGTTGGACTTGGTCTGGTCGGTGGCCAGCACCGCCAGCTCGCTCATGCGGCGCAGCGCCTTGTCCACCGTTCCCAGGAAACCATCCTGAGTCTGGCTGAACGCGACGGCATTGCCCACATTGGAGCGCGCGGCGCCGATGCGCTTGAGTTCCGCCCGGAACTTCATGCTGACGGCCAGGCCCGCGGCATCATCGTCAGGGGTGACGATTCTGCTGCCCGTGGACAGTTTGCTCAGCGACTTGGAAAGCGCCGAGGTGGAGTTGGAGAGGACGCGTTGCGAGAATGCAGCCGCGACGTTAGTATTGATGACCATAAGACAATTCCTTTTGTCCTGTATTTTAGAGCCACATCCATGTGGCCCGGGGCGTTTTCTACAGCCACCCCGCGCTGCCAGATTCTTTCAGGCTACCTGGCGCCTATGCCCAATCAATCGGCGCGGCGCACGGCCGACTTTAGTGGCGGCAGGAAAAAACCCGCGCCTCATCCATGCGCGGGTCTCAAAGGGGGAACAGGTGCGGCCTAGCAGAACACCAGACAAAGGGGATTGATGGGGGTCACGCGGTTGATCGACCAGATTTTGTTGATGGCGCCGTCGTTGAGCTCGCGGCCCTTGGGCAGCAGTTTCATGCCGTTGCTGTTGACGATGTCGCGTGCCAGCGTCATGCCCGCCTTGAGCTCGATGAGCAGCACCTCGCGCTCGCCCTTGGGTATCTTGGTCATCGGCACGGCCTTGGCCAGCGCGCGCAGGGCGTCGGGGTCGAACGCGTGCTCGGCCATCGTCTCCATGATGGCAAAGAGCTGCACGCTGGCGGCGTTTTGATTGCAGAAGTAGATGACCGGCGCCAGAAGCCGCGCCAGCCGCGGGATGGTCTCGCCCTTGAGCTTGTCGGGATAGCCGGTGCCATCCCAGTTTTCGTGGTGACTGCGGATGACCGAAAGCGCGTCCGCAAAGCCCGGATGAAATTGCAGCATCTCCTCGGACACCAGGCTGTGCCTCTTGATTTCCACCAGCTCCTCGTCGGTGCACTTGGCCGGATCGCGCAGCCAGCGCCGCACCACGCCGATTTCATTGTTCATCAGGCCCACGTCATGCAACTGCGCCGCCAGGGTAAGCGCGCGGAAATCCTTGGAGTCCAGCTCGAGGATTTCGCCCAGGGTCTTGCAGATGGCCAGCGCCCGCTGGGCGGTGTTGCCCAGATTGGGGTGGAAGGTGTAGAGCATCTTGTTAAAAGACTGGAGGGCCAGATCCTCCCCTTCAGCACTCGCAACGGCCGCCGCGCCGGATGCACCCGTCGCACTGGGCGCGCCGGGCGTGGCGGCCGCGCCGCTGGCCATCTGCTGGCTCAGCGTGATATTGCGGGCCTGCAACATCTCGTTTTCCTTGATGAGGCTGTAGCGTTCGATGCCATTGGCCAGCGCCTCCTGAAGATCCTCCTTGAGCCAGGGCTTGCTGACGTGGCGGTAGATGACAGCCTCGCTCAAGGCTTGGGAAAGCTCGAGCATGCTCACCCCGCTGCTCAGCAGCAGGCGCGAGGTGTCCGGGTGCGTTTCCTTCACCTTTTTGAACAGCGCCAGTCCGTTCATATCAGGCATGGCGAAGTCGGAGAGGATGACCGAATAATTTTCGGTCTGCAGGTGTTGCAGCGCCAGTTGCGGGTGGTTGACGGCCGTGACGCTGTAGCCCAGTTGCGGCAGTTGTTCCTTGAGCACGCTCAAGACCAGTTCGTCGTCGTCCACCACCAGGACGCGGTTGAGGTAAGGGTCATTGAACATTGCCGCCATAAGGTCTCCCCTTGTTTTTTTCCGGCAATTGGGCCGGACTGTCAAGCGGCCGCACCCAGCAGGCGGCGCTGGCGGATCAGCGCGGCCACGGGCGCGGGCACCATGCCGGCCCACGCCGGATCGCCCGCACGGATGCGGACGAGCACGTCGCGCGCGTGGATGTCCAGATACTCCGGACGCACGTCGCGCAGGTCGACGATGCTGCCGGTGTGCAGCAGATACTCGTAAAAATGGGCCAGCAAGCCCTCCGGACGGAAGGCGCGGGCCGTGAGCACCGGCCCGCCGGGGTTCAGGCGCTGCGGATAGACGTAGAGCTTGAGGTTGTTTCTAAAGAGCCTGCCGGAAGCCTCGAGGATGCCGCCTTCCAAGCCGGTGTAATGCTTGGGGTCAAACAAGTCGCGCAGCTTGCTCACCCCCAGCGCCAGGCCCACCGGCTCCTTGGTGCTGCGAAAGAGCCAGCCGGCCAGCCGGTGAAGCTCGCCGAAGTTGGACACCACGATCTTGGCGTCGTGGCCCAGCTCGCGCTCGGCCGCACCCAGCAAGTCCACGCGATCCAGAAAGTCCCGGTGGTCGATGCTCCCGTTGTCGGTGAGGTTTTTAAGCGTCATCTCAAAGAGCACCTGCACCGGCGCCGACTGCGCCGCCAGGGCCGCGACACCCGGTTCGGCGGAGAATTCCGCCAGCGAGGATTGCAAGAGATGCAGCGTGGTGAGCGTGACGGGCCGGAAGCTGCCCCGTTCAAGAAGGATGGGCCGGTGATAGAGCGCGTCGGCCGCGTGGGCCACCCTGCCGTGGTCGTCAAACATGGCGGCCTGCGCCAATCCCGCCTCCACCAGCTTGAGGCTCATGAGCCGGTTGTCCACCCCGGCAAAGTCCGGCCCCTCAAAGCGCAGCATGTCCACCTCCACGCGCTCGCGGCCCACGCCGTCGACCAGCGACTCCACCAGTGCGTCCGGATTTTCAAAGTGGTGCATGGCGCCGTAGAGGAGGTTGACGCCGACAATGCCCACGGCCTCCTGCTGCAAGAGGTTCGTGGAATCCAGCAGGCGCACGTGCAGCACGATGTCGTTGGGCGGCCCCTGCGGGCGCGTCTGGAAGCGGATGCCCATCCAGCCCATGCCATCCACGGGCCGCGAATAGCTCCTCGCCGCCACGGTGTTGGCGTAGGCAAAGAACCGCGTCTTGGCGCCGCGCTCGGCCTCAAGGCGCTGGTGCAGCAGGCCAAACTCGTGCTCGAGCATGTGCACCAGCCGCTCCTCGCTGACATAGCGCTTGGCCGTGCCATAGATGGCGTCGCTCACGGCCATATCATAGGCGCTCATCGATTTGGCCACCGTGCCGGCCGCCCCACCCGCCTGGAAAAACCAGCGCGCCACCTCCTGACCGGCGCCAATCTCGGCAAACGCGCCATACTGCATGTGGTCGCGGTTGATGGACTGCGCCTTGTGCAGGGTGTCTAACACGGGTTCTTGCATAGGCTTTCTTGTATGATTTGGAGGTGCGCGCTCTTGTCTACGAGAGGAACGCCTGAACGTCCTTCTGCGCGGCGGCCACTTCTGCGTCCAGGTCCAGTTCCAATCCGTAGCTCGCCTGATACTGCCCCAGGAACTGCCATTCGGGCAATTGATCAAAGGGGAGATTCTCATCCATGATGCGCGCGCCAAAGATGTTGGTGCGCGAATAGTTGGCCAGCGCGTCGGCCACCGACACGCACGCCGCCAGAAACTTGCTGTTGTCCGGCTGGGTTCCCAGATCGGTGTTAAAGGGGTCGTGATGGTACCACACGGCGCGGATGACCTCGATGTGGGCCTGCAGGCAATCGCACAGCGCCGCGCCAATCTGCGCGTGGGTGATGCCCAGAAACTCCGTCTCCACCGCCACGTGGCCGCAGGCGCGTTCGGTGGCGCGGATGACAATGGCATCAAAGTCCTCTGGAAAATAATGTTCCAGCAAGAGCTTGCCGCAGTCGTGCAAAAGCCCGGCCAGATACTCCGAGCCCGTGCTGGGCCGATAAGCCCCCGCCACCTTCTCCGTCAGGCGCGCCACCAGCACGCTGTGCAACCAGAATGCGTCCCAGTCCACCTTGGACTTGAGGTGCTCAAACTTTTTCATCACGCCCATCGCATAGGCGATGCGCGCAATCTGTTTCATCCCCATCAGCATCAGCGCCTGCTGAATGCTGGCGATGCGCCGCGCGGCAAATCCCGCCGAACTGGCCACCTTGATGCAGTCGGCCGCCAGTCCGGGGTCCATCTCCACGATGCGCGCCACCTCTTCCATCGAGATGTTTTCGTCGCGCGTCGCGCGCCCCAGCTTGAGTGCCGGCGCCGAGAAGGGCGGGATGACCGCGTCGCGCGAGAGCAACAGCAAGAGCTTGCGCTTGACCCACTCCTTGTCCGGCGAATTGCAGACGAGGTATTTCTCAAGCTGCTGCGGATCGGGCACGGCGGCTCTTATGCCGGAAAGGGCTGCGCCCGGCAACCCCTTGCAGGGGGTGCTGCGCACGGCAATACGGCTGCGCCGGGCACCTGCGGAGGGCAATAATAGGCTGTACCTAGGAAAAAGGGTGCTGCGCACGGCAATAAGGGGCTTCGCCATGGAGAGAATAAGCCCATCCGGGTCGGGACAAGCTTCATCCCAGTTGGGACAAGCTTCATCCCAGTTGGGATCAGGTTCACCCCAGTTGGGATAGGGTTCACCCCAGTTGGGATAGGGTTCACCCCAGTTGGGATAGGGTTCACCCCAGTCGGGATAGGCTTCACCCCAGTTGGGATAGGCTTCACCCCAGTTGGGAACCGGCTGCGCCGGGCTCCTGCGGAGGGCGATAGGGGCGCACCTGCGGTGAGCAATGACTTATTGCCGCGGCACAGCCGCCCAGTCGAAGGACAGTGCCAGCAGGGCTGCATTGGACGATGCGCCCAGCTTCTTCTTGATGCGCGTGCGATGCGTCTGCACGGTGAAGATGCTGATGCCCATCCGAACGCCCATCTGTTTGGTGGTCAATCCGTGGCTCATGGTTTGAAACACTTCCAGTTCGCGCGCGGTGAGAGTGCGCACCTTCTCCTTCCACGCCTGTCCGGGCGCGCCGTTGCCGTTGCCGTTGGTTGCCGCAACCATCCTGTCTTTAACACCGGCGCCACGGGCCTTTGCCACACACAGCATGGCCACCACTTTTCCGTTCAAGGCGCGCAGAGGCGACTGGCGCACGAGACCTCGCAGGTTCCTGCCAGAAAGCTTCGTGCCCAGCACCTGCGCCAGCGAATGCCCAAAGTGCGCCGTCCACGCCCGGTTGACATAGAGAAAGCACTTTCCATCGGCATCTGTGATGGACACGGCCTCATTCAGCAACTCCAAGGGCTGCACCCAAAGCTTGAGCAGCGCCAAGTGCTCCTCATTTCCAAGAAGGCAATGGCACGTCGAAGCCCATGCCACTTGACTCAAGCCCGTGCAGGCTTCATCGAAGCCACCGGATTTGCCGTTGGTTTCTGCCATAACGTTTCTCCCAACCTCACTGGTGAGGCGTGCGTAAGTCACTAGTATGACTGCTGTTTAACCCCATTCATTACAATTATTTTTGAAATAAGATACGATTTTTGCCCCCCCAATAAAAGATGGAAAAGCCGCGCTTTTTGACAAGAAAAGCCTGCCCCATAATGCAAGGGCGCTTCCCGACAGGGTGGAATGCCCGCCAAATCAGCTAAGAATCTCGTTCCTGACTGCGCGTCTGCTGCCTTGCCTCATCGTCCACCGCAGTGGCGGAGGGATTGGCAGCGGCCGACTTTGGCGGCAGTGGCGGCAGCGCTCTGGGCCTTGCGCCTGCGGGGGGCATGGGAGGCAACTGGGGTGCCGGTGGGAAAACTGGAAGCTTGGGCAAAGGCGGCATGGCCGGCGGCAGTGGGGGCATGGCGGCGGATGCGCTTTCGCGTGCCAACAAAGCGCGTTGATCCGCGGCGCGGCGCAGGCGGTTTTCCAATGCCTTGCGTTCCATGTCGAGCGCGGGTGCCTGCGGCACGGGCAATGCAGGCGGAAGTTGTGGGAACACCCTTACAGGCGTGTCCTTGGCCGCCGCCACGGCAGGAACTGGCGGGGGCGGCAGCGAAGGTGGTGGCAGCGGCGGCAAAGCCGGGGGTGTGGCTGACACCGGTGCCTGTGGCACGGGCAACTTGGGTGGCAACTGCGGGAACACCCTTACAGGCGTGTCCTTGGCCACCGTCATCACAGGAACTGGCGGGGGCGGCAGCGAAGGTGGTGGCAGCGGCGGCAAAGCCGGGGGTGTGGCTGACACCGGTGTCTGCGGCACGGGCAACTTGGGTGGCAACTGTGGGAACACCCTTACAGGCGTGTCCTTGGATGCCGCCACGGCAGGAACCGGCGGGGGCACCGTCTCGACCGGTGCCGGGGGCAAGGGCGGAGGCAAAGCGGGGGGTGCCTGCGGCACGGGCAATGCAGGCGGCAAGGGCGGTTCTGCAATGGGTGGCATTGCTACCTTGACAGGAGGCGGCGCTGGCGTGCTGCGCTCCATGACGGGCGCGTCGCCCTTGCCTCGCTGGGCCACTTCGCGCTTGGCTTGCGCAATTTGTCGCGCGGTCTCCTCGGCCAGACGAAGGTCGGACTCCCTCACGCTCACTTCGGCCGCATGATCGCGGCGTGCCTTTTCCACGGCCTGCAGCTTGCGAACGCGGTCTTCCTCCGTGGCCTTTTGCAACACTTCCTCCAGATCATTGAGATCGGCTTCCAGCCCTTCCTTGCGCGCCTTGCGCCGGCTCAGTTCCACCTGATAGCGCGCCGCCTCCAGCTCCCACGTCCGGTGGCGTTCGCATTCCTCGGCTTCCTGGTTCTGCCTCCAATCCTTGTACTGGGTAAAAAGCCGCTCACCCTCCTCGGAGAGCCGCTTGGCCGTGCTGGTGGTGCGCACGTGGAGCTGTTCCAAACGCAACTGGGTTTCCCTGTGCTCGGACTCCTCCTGCTGCCGCTGCCGCTGCAGTGCGGAGAGCCTTTCCTCAAACTGTTTCCTGCTCTGCGTTTCCTCCTGCCGGCACAGGGTGAGCTCCTCCTCCAGCTTGGGCAGCGAGGAAGTCAGGCTCAGGCGCTCGTTCTCCTTTTCGCGCACCTGGGCGTTCTTCTGGGCATCGTCGCGCTCGCGCGCCTGGGTGCGCGACTCATTCTCCGCATCGGCCTTGGCCTGCCGCGACTGCTCCGCGGCGATGAGTTCGGAGAGCTCGGTGCGCGCCTCCTCGTACTTCTCGCGCAGGGCGCCAAGGGTCAACGTCGTCGCCTGGAGCTCATCGCGCCGGCGCAACTCAGCACGGGTGCGCGCCTCCTCGGCCTCGTGCGCCTTGCGCTCGGCTTCCTCCTCGGCTTCCTTGCGCGATTCGCGCTTCTTGGTGAGCGCATCAAGCTCCGCCTTGAGCGCGGGATAATCCACAATGACCGCCTCGAGCTTCTCCACCGGGGGCTGCGCCCCGGCAATGATGGGCGTGGGCGCAGCCTGCACAGCCTCAGTCTGTACAGGCACAGGCGCGGCCTGCACAGGCGCGGCCTGCACAGCCTCAGCCTGCACGGGCATCCCTACCGGAAAGACCCGAACCGGCTCTTGAGGCTGCGGGGGTTGCACCCCGGCCAAGGGCATTGCTGGGTTTGGAAATGGCGTTGCCGCGGGCGCCAATGGCATTTTCACCGGCGGCAAAGGCATGATCGGGGCAGAAACAGGCATTTTTGCCGCCGGAACAGGCATTCCTTGCACCGGCGCGGGCATGGCGGGCCTTGGAAGGGGCTGGTTCAGCGCCGGATTGGGGTGTGCCGGCGGCACGGGCAGGTGAGGCAGCTGTGGCGCAGGCGGTTTGTGGGCAGGCAGTTGCGGCCTGGGCGGGGTCGGCGGCTTGGTGGGAATGTCCAATTGCGGGCGGGGCAGGGGCGCAGGCAGGGGTGCTGATACCAACGCGGGGATGGCCACGATGGCCGGTCGGGGCGGCCCGCCACCGGGCAGCGGCGGCAACGTCGGCAAAGTCGGCAGTGCGGGGCGCACGGGGATGGCAGGCAGCGGCGCCACCGGGCGGGCAACCGCAACGGGGATGGCGATGGGTACCGCCATTGTCACAGGCACCGCGATGGGCGCTGGCGCGGGCGCTTCTTCAGGCTCCACTTCAATCTCGGTGAGCGTTTCCTCGACTACCTCCTCTGGCAGAGGCTCCGCTTGCGCATCCTCAGGCGAGGCGAGTGTGATGGCATTGGTGCACCCCTCGCAGACAATCTCCGAGCCTGCCATTTGCGCGGGATACTCGATGTCGGCGGCGCAGTGCGGGCACTGCATGATGTAGAACGTCTCTTCGCCCTCGCTCATGTGGTGTGGTGGGTGCAGTGGGTGCGACCCCCTTTGTTCCCAGAGCATCCAAGCGCCGCTCTAGCCGGTGGGGCCTTTAAGTCTGGATATCCGGGCAACGTGGCTTTGTCGACGAAATTTCCCCAACCGCGGCCACTTCGCACGCCTGCGGCACCTTTCAGGCCGGTCAGGGCTCTCTGTCCTTCCTGGGTGGTTCGTCGTCATCAAATCATGGCAACTCCTCACTGGCCTGTTTCCCCTCAGCTCGTGTGCCTCGTGCGCTATCGATACGCCATTCGACTTCGGCGCCTCGCTCTTCGATGACTTGGAATCTGAACTCTTTCGAGGTCAACGCATCCATGTGGATTCGCGTGCGATATTTCCGTTCCCAGCGTGTGGCGCCGTCCTTTTCTTTGGCAGTGATTTTGAAGGTGACTTCACGCACGTTCCAATCACTCCCATTGTAGAGCACACCTGCAAAGTCACCGTAATTTCCTCCCAATTGATCCTCCCTAAAACCTGCACGACCCTTCAGAGCGTTATTTGCGAGTAATGGCAACTCTGAGAGTCTCTCCGACTCTCGTGGCGGGACGTGCCCTACCTTCTCCTGGCCGGAGAGCATCCATGATTGCCCGGTCTTCCGGTCTATCATGTACGCCATACCCTTATCTGATGCCGCAATCTCGTATCTCTTGCACTGTAAATATAGGTAGAATCCGCCCCCAACGATGGCGAGCATCACGATTTTGCCTGCGAGGGTTTTCATGGCTCCACCTACTTCTATATGCGCAGGGTGCGCAAGCAATGGAAAAGCCTCTACGCTTTGTTTAAGAAGGGTGCTCGTTTAGGTATTGAGCGTGCTGCTGAAGGCGCGAGAGAAGCGCTCGCTTACCGGGTGGCGCATCCCCAGCCACTGGAAAATCACCTTGCACGCATCCTTGGCCGCGCCCTCCGCCCAGTGCCTGTCTTGCCGCAACACTTCCAGAAACTTCTCCAGCGCCAGTGCGTAATCGGCCTGCGCGAGCGCGTGCGCGCCCGCCAGAAAGGTTTCGCGCATGGCGCCCGGCGGCAGCGACGCGCTCTCTTTAGTCAACAGCGCCAGACCCGCCAGAGCGCGCAGCATCTCGGCGCGATCGGCGTTGGCATGGCCCGGCAGGATGGCCTGCAACAGCGGCCCCACTTTCGAAGGCGTTTCCAGCCACAGCGCCTCGGCCAATAGCACCGACGCCTCAGGTGACGCGCCCGCGTCTAACACCTGCTGCGCCAGCCGCGCCGCCTCCGCGCGGTTGCCTTCCGCCAGTGCGGCCCGCGCCGACGCCAGCACGGCTGCGCTGGGCGAGGGGATTGCGCGTTCGAGCCAATGCCGCAGCGCCGCCTCGGTCATGCCACCCACGAAGCCGTCGAGCGGCTTGCCGCCAGAATACAGGCGCACGTCGGGGATGCTGCTGACGCGCAGGCGCCCTGCGCACTCCTGCTGGGTTTCGACGTTCACCTTGGCAAGAATCCAACGCCCTTCCGCCTGCGCCGCGAGCTTCTCCAGAATGGGGCCCAGCATCTTGCAGGGGCCGCACCAGGGCGCCCAAAAGTCCACCAGCACGGGCTGCTGGTGGCTCGCGGCCACGACGTCGGTGTCAAAGTCGGTTACGTCGATGGCCATACGTGCAGAGTGTAGCCCGCCGCCCCGGCCATGCACCATGCAAAAGCCGCCCCGGCGCTTGTCAGCCAGAAGCCCCCGTGCCTACACTCTCCCCATGATTCCACGGCCTTGCGGAATGCTTCTCTTGTCGCTGGTGCTCGCAGGATGGTGCGCGGGCTGCGCGGCAACCGGCGCAAACGGCCCCGATGACGTGGATCGCGATGGGCTGCGTCTCTCACTCGCCACCATTCGCAACGAGTGGTTCCTCGAAATCAACCGCGTCAACCCGCAGCTTCACGACACGCTGTTGGAGGCGTTGTATCTGAGCCGTCAGCAGCGGCGCGAGGTGTTTGTGCACAAGCGCTCGCTGGGCACGGCCAATGCGACCGAGCCTGCGGCGCACCTCTACCTGCCCTCGCTGGTGCGCGGCGGGCCTGAAAACGTGCTGAGCGTGGACTACGCCTCGCGCACGTTTCTTCTGGATCACTATTCGGAGGCCGACGGCCCCACGATGGAGCAGGTGCGCGACCGCCTCTTTGACACGCGGCGCATCGAGGAAATCAAGCGCGATCTGGGCATCTTTGGAGTGAAGTAGGCGAAGGGGGCGAAGAAATCACCGGCCCAGCACGGAGGTGGTGAGCTTGCCGTCGCAGTCGATGCTTCCGCGGGCCATGGCGGGGGTGTTAAACTCCACGGCGATGTTGCCCTTGGCATCGAGCCCAATCACCGCACCACGCCCGCCTGCGGGCAGCAATACCTCCTGCACCACCACACGCGCCGCTTGCTTGAGCGGCTGCTGCAGATAGCGCATGCGCGCGGCAATGTCGGAGGCCACGCCGTGGCGGATGAAGAATTCGCCATGCCCCGTGCAGGAAATGGCGCAGGCGCGGTTGTCGGCAAAGGTGCCCGCGCCAATGATGGGAGAATCGCCCAGCCGCCCGGGCAGCTTGCCGGTCATGCCGCCGGTGGAAGTGCCGGCGGCGAGCGTCCCATTGCGATCAAGCGCGACGGCACCCACCGTGCCCCAATGATCAGACACTCCGCCTCCCGAACGCGACTTACCGGGGCGGGTGCGCGCCTTCCACTCCTCAAGCTCGCGCAAGCGCTCGGGCGTGCGGAAGTATTCCAAGGGCGCCATTTCCAAGCCGTTTCGCTGCGCCCACGCTTCGGCTCCACGTCCCACCATCATGACATGGGGCGAGCGATCCATGACGGCACGCGCCGCGCGGATGGGGTTTTTGACCGTCGTCACCCCACCCACGGCACCCGCGCTGCGCCCTGCGCCCTCCATGATCGAAGCGTCCATTTCGATGGTGCCCTCGGCCGTGAACACCGACCCGCGACCGGCGTTAAACAGGGGAGAATCCTCCATCACCACAATGGCCGCCTCCACGGCGTCCACCGCACTCGCGCCTTGGGCGAGCAAACCGTGCCCGGCCTTGAGTGCGCGTTCCAGCACCTGGCGCTGGGCTTCTTCTCTGGCAGGCTGCGGGAGTTGGGCGCTCCCTGCGCCGCCGTGCACCACGATGGCGATGGGTGCGGCAAGGAGGTTCATGCTGGTCATGAGGCAACAAAGCCCAAGTGCGTTCATGGCTGCAAGGAGGCAATGAACTGGAGGAGGTCGGCCAGACCCTGCGGCGTGAGGTTTTGTTCGAGGCCCTCGGGCATCAGCGACTGGCCGGAACTTTTCATGCCGCGAATGGCCGTGCGCGGCAGCGTCTTCTCGATGCCATTGGCCATGCGCAGCGTGACGTGCGTGGTGGTCTCGTTCGCGATGATGGCGGCGAGGCTCTCGTCATCCTTCGTCTCGACGGTGAACGCCATGAACTGAGGCGCGAGCTCGCGGTTGGGGTCGAGGATGTTGACGAGCAGCTTCTCGGCACCCGTGTTCTTGACGCTCACGAGGTCGGGCCCCAGCGCGAAACCCTCCTTGCCCGCACGGTGGCACGAGGCACAGCGCTCGGTGAAGAGGCCTTTGCCCTTCGCGATGTCTCCGCGCAATTGCAGCGCGGGCAGCAATGCCTTCACCACGCTCTCACGGCTTGCGGCGGGCGCCCCGAAAAGTTTCAAGGCGCGTTCTCGGATGGACGTATCGCGGTGCGCCAAGAGGGGCTTGGTGTGCAGGGGAGAAAGCTCGGCGGGCTTGATGACGCTGGCCTCCAAGGCTACGAGAAGCGCACCCGCGCGCTCTGGCCGCGCGATCAGGACGGCCAGCACTTCGCCACGGAGGCGTGCGTTCAGTCGCGGCCAGCGCTTGGTCAATTCACCACCCAGCGCCGGATCGGCGAAACGCGAGAGCGCCGCCAGTGCCGCCGATTGAATCGTAGCGGGATCGTCGGTGCCCATGCGCGCTAGGAGCGTTTCACCCGCCTCGGCGTAGCTGGTGAGGCCAAGTAGTTGCAACGACTGTGCGCGGGAAGCTTCGGGCGCCTTCACATCGCCGGCAGTCTGTTTCGCCTGAGCAAAGAGCGGCTTGAGACTGGCGATGGCCCCGGCCTTGTCGAGCGAACTCCCCGCACGCTGCAAGCCCTCCGCCAGCGCCCCCACGCGCGCGCCGGCCGCAGCATCCAGATCCTGGACCGTGCCCAGCACCAACGCGATTTCATTAGGGCGATTGCGTGCGCCGATGAGTTCGGCGAAGGGCACAGCCAGTGGGGGCGCAATCTTCACCAGCCGCGAGAAGAGATTGGGCGCGTCTTCGCCCGCAGCGTTGAGCACGGCGGCGCGCTCCCACGCGTTGGCGCCGAGCGCACCGGCGATGGCCGCCAGCCAGAGAGCGCGATCGGGATGCGCCATCTCCGCAAGCACAAGCGCGAGTTGGAAACGCACGCGGGGTGCGTCATCGCGGGAGAGCCGTGCCAGCTTTTCAGCAATGACCGGGGCGGGCAGGAGGTTGGGCTGAAGGCGCGAACCGAGCAACTGGAGGGCGTGGATGCGCACGTCCTCGCTCGCGTCGCCAAGCGCGCCTGCGAGCAATTCCGCGGTGACGCCTCCAAGCGCATCGAGCGCACGCAGCGCATGAAGGCGTGCGAGGGCGTTCTTTGAAGCCATGACCTGCGCCGAAAGAAGCGGCGCGGCGGTCTTGTCCTGACGCTCTTGCAGGAGGCGCGAGGCCGTTTCGCGGTGCCAGCCATTCGGATGTTCGAGCAGTTTCACGAGCTCAGCCGTCGTGGCACGGCCGAGTTGCACGGGTTTGGGCCGCTGGAAATTCTCCGGCACGATGCGCCAGATGCGGCCGCGGTTGCTGCCGCTGTTCAGGTCAATGTGCTGCTTGATGCTCTCCGGGATGCTCCATGGATGCTCGATGACCTCGCGATACATGTCCGCGATGTAGAGGCAGCCGTCGGGCGCGTTCTGGAACTGCACCGGGCGGAACCATGTGTCCGTGCTCGCGAGGAACTCGAAGCCCTGCTCGTCACTGGGCCGCTTCGCCACGAGGCCCACGCCGTCGGGCGCGGGATAAATCTTCTTGCGATGAACGAGGTTGCCGCCGGCGTCGCCGATGAAGGCGTTGTCCGCGAAGTCCGGCCCGTAGGCATCGCCGCGGTAAATCGTGGCACCCGTCGCGCCGGTGAAGTAGCCGGAGACGCGCCCGCCGCCCTCGACCATGCCGGGCACCACGCCGCTGATGCGCCAGCGCGTGCGGATGATGCGCCACGGTTCATCCGGGCTGATGCGGAAGACCTCCGCCGCCGGACCGTCTACGGCGATGCTCACGCGCGGGCTGGGCATGGCGAAGTGCGGGTTGCGGCCGGCGTAGCGCGCGTCATACATATGCGCCTGCAAGTGGTCAGAATTGGAGCAGGCAAACTTGCGCCCCTTGTTGTCAAAGCTCATCCCATACTGCGCGGTCGACCCCTCGGCGCGCATCACGAGCGTGCGCGGGTCGAAGGAGAAATCGCGGCCGGAGAGCGCAAGGTCAGGCGCAGGCGGATTCGCGGCAACCTGCTTGATGACGCCGCCAGTGCCCGACGTCGCGCCGTGGATGCGGTTGTCGAGCGACCAGTTCAAGCTGTTCGGCAACGCCTGCACATTCAGCCGCGCCGCACCCGCGCCGAAGCCGGTAAAGACCACCTTGCGCTCGTCGGCCTTGCCGTCGGCATTCGTGTCCTTGAGCCAGACGATGTCCGGCGTGGCGATGACGAATAGACCGCCGCCGTAGCAGATGACGCCCGTGGGCCACGGCAGGTTGTCGGCGAAGACGGTGGCCCGGTCGAACACGCCGTCGCCGCGCGTGCTCTCAAGGAGCCGCACGCGGCCCAAGTGGGGCTTCTCGTCGCGCATCTCCGAGTAGTCGCGCATCTCGACGACGAAGAGGCGGTTGTTCTCGTCGAAGGCCATCGCGATGGGGCTGTTCACGAGTGGCTCGCCCGCGGCCAGTTCGATGCGGAAACCTTTCTTCACCTTGAACGACTTCACCGCGTCGGTGGGCGCGAGCGCGGGGAAACGCGGCAAGTCTTTCGCGGCGGCGAGCTTGGGCGGCTCGCCTTTCTTGCCGTAGATCTCGCTGTAGGTCGGCGGGATCGGCTTTGGCGCCGCCTCTCCCGTGCCGGTGGAAAACAAACCCAGAACAATCGCCGCGAGGGCGGGGCGTGGATTCATGCCCCGCACCCTGCCACAATGCGAGGGCCTTGCAAGTCCTCGGTCAGAAGCCGCCTTCCTTGGGGGGAAAGACTGCAGGTTGCGGCCAGGGCCAGTCGCCCGCGCGCCAGTCCGGCGTCTGGGCCTTGCCACCCTTAAACGCTTGCGCGCCGTCATCGTCAACGCCGTTCCATCCGATGGAGTAGAGCGTGAACCGCCCGGCTTCGCCGCGATGGTAACGCAGCGGCCCGCCGCCCATGACATCGTGCGGCACGCGCGGCAGAAACTCCGGCACCAGCGCATCGAGCGTCTCCGGCAACGAGCCCTTCTTCAAGCGGTGCCGCTCAAGCGCGACGGCGATGGTGGCCATGTCCACCGTCACCTGCAGTGCAGCGCTTCGTTCCTGCGCCTTGGACACGCCGGGGAACAACAGGGCGGCCAGAATCTTGTGCGGATTCCAACGCGAGCGCGCGGTGTCTTGGACAAACTCCTTGTCGAGCGCCTCGACCTTCGCGGGATGGAATCGGCGCGCCACCGGATCGGCCGTGCCCAGCAGTTTGTCGTAGAGCACTCCCAGATGAGCCTTGTTGTAGTCGATGAGTCCCGAGGGAAGGAACCGCCAAAGCAGCGTGCTGACGGCGTCGCCGGGGCCGCCGGCAAGGGCGCTAAAAAAAAGCCGCGGGTTGCTGCGCAGGGCTTCCAGTGCGCCAAAGGTGAAGATGCTGCGTTCGCCCCGTATGGCGCGCTGGTAGCCGCTGATGAAATCCCACCGCGCCAGCGCGTCGGCAAAGGCCGCCAGTTGCGCTTCATTCCACTTTTGCCGCGCCAGTCCCTCCCAGAGGGCCGATACGGTGGCTTCCACCATGGCGATGGTGACCAGATGGGAAATCAGCAGCGGCTCGCCGTCCACCGCCGCGGCAAGCCGGAAGCCCAGCAGCAAGTCGGCCTTGGCATCCTCCGCGCGGCCTTCGGCCAGTGCGGCGAGGCTGCGAAGCCGGGTGATGCCCGCGAGATTCCTGAGCGTGGGGAGATGTGGCAGGAGCGCGCCGACGTGGTCCTGATATCGAATGGGAAACCGCGCGTGTGCGCGTGGCATTCCCGCACGCAGCTGCGCCAGATCGCCATCGAATTTGGAGAGCGCGAGCGCCACGTCAGCCGCGGGAGACTGCGGCGCAGGGGCGATGGGGAATTCGCCGTCCCTGCCCCGGTAGTATTCCTGCCACTCGACCAAGTCCACGAACCGGCCCGCCCGCCAACTGGGGAACACCGGCGTGGCCTTGGTGCCGTTGCCTTGCACATTGAGCGATTCAAGCCGCGCTATGCCCGCGCGATCGCGCCACGTGATGGCGCGCAAACCGGTTTGCGGGTCGGCCGCGCCCGGCGTCCAGTCAAACAACGGCTTGAAGAAAGGAAGCGCGGCGAAGTTCTCCTCATCGGGCACCGGCGGCGGGATGATGCCGGTCAGATCCACCACATCACCCGCGGCCCTGGCTTTGTCCAAGTATTCGCGCCACGCCTGGCGCCCACGGGAATTCTCCACCAACATGAGCGCCGGAATCGCCAGCAACATCGCGGCCGCCAGCCAAGCCAGCGGAGCGAGCCAGCGGCGCCTTGTGGGTGCATGCTCTGCCATCGGCAACAGACTTTGCCCAACCCTCGCGGGAAAATCAAATCCCGGCATGCCGCGGTGTGTGCCGGCCTTTGGTTTGTTGGTGCTGGCAGCAAGCCGCTGTGCTAAGTCTCAATGATGAATCCCAGCAGTCGCCGTGAATTCCTCGCCGCATCCGGCTTTGCCGCCGCCACGGTCGTGTTGCCCGGGCTGCACGCCGCCGAAGCCGAGAGGGTCATCGACATCCATCAACACACCAATTACCACGGGCGCACCGACCAGCAGTTGCTCGCGCATCAGCGCGCCATGGGCGTCACCACCACACTGCTGCTGCCCGCGGGTCGGCCGGTGGATCGGCCCTCGACTCATCAGGGAAAATCCAACGGACTGGCGGCCAAGACCGGCGGCAATGAAACCGTGCACGCCCTCTCGCAGCAGTTCGCTCAAGACTTCCTCTTCGGCGCCAACGAAGTGGCCGACCTGCCCGGGGCGCGCGCGGAGATTGAGAAGTACCTCAAGCTGGGAGGCAAGATCATCGGCGAACAGAAGTTTGGTGTGGACTGCGACTCGCCGCACATCCACGAGCTGGCGAGGCTGGCGCAGGACTACGGCGTGCCGGTGTTGCTGCATTTTCAACACGGCACCTACAACCTCGGCTTCGAGCGGTTTCACAAGGTGCTCGAGAAATTCCCGCGCGTGAACTTCATCGGCCACGCGCAGACGTGGTGGGCCAACATCGACAAGGATCACGCCGACCAGAAGGTGCTCTATCCAAAGACGAAGGTGACGCCCGGCGGCATCACCGACCGATACCTCAAGGAGCATCCGAATATGTTTGGCGACCTCTCGGCGGGCTCGGGCCTCAACGCGCTCATCCGCGACGAGGAGCACACGCGCGCCTTCATGGAACGTCATCAGGACAAGCTGCTCTACGGCAGCGACTGCGCCGACACGCTGGGCCGCGGCCCCGGTTGTCAGGGCGCGCAGACGATCGCGGCCATCCGGCGCCTCGCTCCCACCAAGGCCATCGAACGCAAGCTGCTCTTTGGCAATTCCAAGAAGCTCTTTCGCCTTTGACCCAGCCCCCTAGCCGACAGGGCACAGAGGCAGAAGTGTTGTCATGCCGTCGGCAGTGCCTAGCGTGGCATGGCTGGGATGGCCACGAGCGCCGCGATGGCAAACGCCATGAGGCCAACCAGCAACACCGTGTTCATCGCCAATACCATTATCATCAGCACGGTGCCGCGGTGGCGCCTCCACGCGTCGCCCCGGCTCCACGCCGCCCATTCGTAGGCCACCAGTGCCAGCGCCACCGTTGCCGCCACCCATTGGCCCTGCTCAAACACTCCGATGGCCAATTCCATCGGCCAGCGTGCATCGGCCGAAATCCCTCCTCCTGCCCCCGCCTCATGCCAAAGCTTCTTGAGCTTGGGCAAGAGATACACGGGCGTGAAGAACCACGCCGCGCCCGTGGGCAAGAGCGAGAGCGCTGCCACGAGATAGGCGCGTGCCACGGACTGAGTCGGTGCTGCCGGCGCAATCACGGGGCGCGCAGGTGTTGCTCAAAGAGCTTGTAGGCCCGCTCGCGCATGGCGTCGGGAAAGTCGTGGTCGCAATCGGGATGCTCGACTTGCAGGTGGTCGGGCTTGCCGTGAAGCTTGAAGACGGGGGCCGCGGCCGCGGCCACCTGATCCACGCTGCGCCAGCGAAAGTTCGAGTCCTTCAAGGGCGCGCTGATGAAGCACACGCGCGGTGCGAGCGCGCCAATCATCTCAGGGAAATCAAAGGGGATGTCCGCCAGTCGCCCGCGATAATCCGCCAGCTTGAGCATGTACCGCGTCTGGCACCAGCCGCGCTCGGGCTGCCAGTTCTTGGGGTCGCCGTCGTAGTAGTCGGTATAGGAATCGAGGCCGCAACTGGACACCACGACCCGGATGCGCTCGTCAAACACCGCCGTGTACACCGAATTGTGGCCGCCCAACGAATGGCCAATCGCGCCAAAGCCCCGCGCGGCGTCCACGTAAGCCAGCTCAGAGAGAAGGTCGAGCCCGCGGCTGTTATCCCACACCGCCTTGAGCGTGCCGCTGCCCAGCCCCTTCACGTCGGGCTGGTAATTGGCCAGCAACGGATACGAAGGCGCCAGCGTCACAAAGCCGCGCTCGGCCAGCTCGGCGGCGTATTGCCGATTGGCCTTGCCGCCCAGCCCCACCACCACCTTGTGGCCCACCTGATTATCCGTGGGATGCAGGCAGAGCACCGCCGGCGCCTTGCGCCCTCCCCTCAGCAGCACCTTGGGCACCAGCAGATAGGCGGGCGTACGCGAATTGGTTTCCGATTGATACGTGATAAGGCGGCGCACATAGCTGCCGCAATCCACTTCCTCCTCCAAGCGCACCGACAGCGGCCCGCGCCGCGCCGCCCCCGGCCACCGGCCCATCACGCTCTCCATGCCGCGCACAATCTCCTCACGGCGCAGCCGCCACTCACCCACATTGCGCACGGCATTGGTGCGACCCGCATCATCGCGCCACACCATGAGATTGGTGCGATCCAACCTCGCCCCCTGCGGGGGGGCAATGGGGGCGGCGAGCAATGCGGCCAGGGCCGCGATGAAGGGAAGTAACACCTTCGGGAGCATGGAAAGGTTTTCTCTCATTGCACCCCTCTCACGCAAGCATCAAGGCATTGCGCCCCCTGCGGGGGGAGCAATACCCCCTGCGGGGGGGCAATACCCCCTGCTGGGGGAGCAATACCCCTTGCGGGGGGCAATACCACCTGCGGGGGGGCAATACCGCCTGCGGGGGGGCAATATGAAAAGGGCGCTTGAGCCCTCCGGCGAAGGGGTTGCGCCCTATTCTATTGCCCTCCGCAGGAGCGGCGCAGCCGGGATCGCGGACGATCAAGGGGGTTGCGCCCTCCGGCGAAGCCGTATTGCCCTCCGCAGGAGCGGCGCAGCCAGGATCACGCGTCAACCAGCTGCGCCGGGGCGATAAAGGGGCTCATTGCCCCTCTGCAGGAGTGCTCACCGCAGGTGCCCCAGCCCCGGAGAGCATGCGCAAGATGGGTTGGCGGGCGCGGGCCATGACGTCGTCGGGCAGGGTGACCTGCGGGGAGAGGTCGCGCAGGCAGTTGCGCAGCTTCTCCAGCGTGTTCATCTTCATGAACCGGCACTCGTTGCACGCGCAGTGGTCGGTGGGCGCGGGGATGAAGGTCTTGCCGGGACACTCGCGCCGCAGACGGTGCAGCATGCCTGCCTCGGTGGCGATGATGAGGGCGGGCGCGGGCGAGGTCTTGCAGTAGCGCACCATCTTTTCGGTGGAACAGACTTCGTCGGCCAGCATGCGCACGGCCTTGGTGCATTCCGGATGCGCCACGAGCGGCGCGTCGGGGTGCTCGCGCCGGATGCGCGTGATGGCGGCGTGCGTCCACTCGACATGGACATAACAGTTGCCTCGCCACAGCGTCATCGGGCGCCCCGTCTGTTCCATCACCCACTGGCCGAGGTTTTCGTCGGGCACAAAGAGCAGTTCGCGATCGGGCGGCGCGGCGAGCGCCATCTGCACGGCATTGCCGCTGGTGCAGATGACGTCCGAGAGCGCCTTCACGGCCGCCGAACAGTTGATGTAGGCAATGGTGTAAAAATCAGGGCGGGTGGCCTGCAACGCCGCGAGCCGGTCGGCGGGGCAGCTCTCTTCCAATGAACATCCGGCGTCCTTGTCCGGCAATACCACCACCTTGTTGGGATTGAGAATCTTGGCCGTCTCCGCCATGAAGTGCACACCGCAGAACACGATGACCTCCGCCGACGTGGCGGCCGCCTGCTGCGAGAGCCCCAGAGAGTCGCCCACGTAATCGGCAATCTCCTGGATTTCGCGCACCTGATAATTGTGCGCCAGAATCACGGCGCGACGCGCCCGCTTGAGATCAAGAATCTCCTGCGAGAGGCTGTCGGTGGGCACGATCATTTGGTGGCAAGGCAAAGCATATCGCATTGCGGCCATGGAATCCATCGCCATCTCAATGCAGCAGGCGATCCTCGCGCTGCAGATGCTGCCAGATGAGATCCACCCCTTGGGCCACCGTCACCTGGTCGGTGCGGATTTCCACGTCGGGCTGGACGGGCGGCTCGTAGGGCGAGGTGAGTCCGGTGAAGTCGGCAATCTCGTGTCGGCGCGCGCGCGCGTAGAGGCCCTTGGCATCGCGCCCTTCGCAAACCTCAAGCGGCGCGTTGACGTACACCTCGGTGAATCGCCCCGGTGCATGGCCCGCCCTCGCGCGGGCGCGATCGGCGGCAAAGGGAGAGATGAGTGCGACAATCACCATGACGCCGGCGTCGGCAAGGGTGCGGGCGACTTCGCCCACGCGCCGGATGTTCTCGCTGCGGTCGGCCGGGCTGAACCCAAGGTCGCTGCAAAGGCCCGCGCGGACGTGATCTCCGTCGAGCACGTAGGTCTGATGCCCCGCATCAAAGAGCCGGCGCTCCAACGCCACAGAGAGCGTGCTCTTGCCCGCACCGCTCAAACCCGTCAGCCAGATGACATGGCCCTCGTGGCCGTTGCGCCCGGCGCGTTCGGCGTGCGCCACCTTCTCCGGCTGATCGCCCCCCCGATTCATACGCTCATGATCAGATGGCGAAGTCGGTGTACTCGGGCTTGTAGGATGCGTCCGGGGCCCGGAGCATGCCCGCGGCGACGGTGGCGTTGGTGCCCGGCTCGATGAGGATGAAAGCGCCGGTCTGGCGGTTGGTTTCGTACCCGTCATAGACGAGAGGGCGCGACGTCCTCAGCCGCACCTCGCCGATGTCGTTCAAGGCCAGCTCAGCCGGGTTGGCCACCCGCTCGAAGGTGTCGAAGTGGACGCGGTCTTCAAGTTGGGTGACGACCGCCTGCACCGTCTGCGTGCCGTGCTTCAAGTGAAACCTGCGCCCCGCCACCAGAGCACGCGGGTGCATCCAGCAGAGGTGCGCACGAAGCTCGGCACCCATCCCGGGCAGGTAGTCCGGCCCCACCAGCGTGTCGCCGCGGCTGATGTCCAGGTCATCGGCCAGCACCAGCGTGACGCTCTGAGGGCAAAACGCCTCCTGCTTCGGGCCGTCGAAGCTCCAGATCTCCTTCACCGTGCTGCGCTGCCCGCTGGGCAAGGCCAGAACTTTCTGCCCGACCTTCACCACGCCGCCGGCAAGCTGGCCGCTCAAGCCGCGAAAGTCATGCAGCGCGCGGTTCGTGGGGTCATTGGGCCGGTTCACCCACTGCACGGGGAACCGCAGGCCGTGCAGGTTTCGGTCGCTGGCGATGTGCACCGTTTCCAGATGCCCCAGCAGCGTGGGGCCCACGTACCAGGGCGTGTGCGCCGAGGGATCAACCACGTTGTCGCCGTTGAGCGCGCTCATCGGGATGAACTTCACGTCCTTGATATCGAGCAGCGGCAGGAACTCTTCGAAGGCCGTGCGGATTTCGTCGAAGCGCGCCTCGCTCCAATCCACCAGATCCATCTTGTTGATGGCAATCACCAGATGCGGGATGCGCAGCAGCGAGGCGATGCAGGTGTGGCGACGCGACTGCTCAATGACGCCCAGCCGCGCGTCCACGAGCACGATGGAAAGATTGGCCGTGCTGGCGCCGGTGACCATGTTGCGCGTGTACTGCACGTGGCC